>NZ_JCANQV010000016.1:0-36666 GCF_059553635.1 Candidatus Streptomyces philanthi | reverse complement strand
CCGGCGCCCCGGCCGGTTGCAGCAGCAGCTCCCCGCCGCCCGGCGGGGGACCGGTGGGGGCCGGACGGGTGAGGAACACGGTCAGCACACCGGCCGCCACGAGGAAGGCGGCGGCCAGCGCGATGCCGGGGTGCGCCCGCCACCAGGGGGCCGTGCCGGGGCGGGGGCGGTGCTGGTGGATGGGGGTGCCGGGGGTGGGGGGCTCGTTCCTGGTCGTACCGCCGCCCGCGCCGGGGCCTCCGGCGGCCCCGTCGGGCTCTTTGGCGGTCTTGTCCGGTTCTCCGCCTCCGGTCGCCCCGTCACCCACGCCGGCCCGCCCGCTCCCCGCTGCCTCACGGTCCCCACCCGGCCTCTCGCCACCCGGTGTCGTCGCGTCGTCGCGCGGGTGGCCGGAAGGCGGGCCGGTCGGGTGATCGCCCGGCTCCCGGTCGGGCGGGGTGCTGTCCGACGGCGGTGGCGGTGTCACGGGCCCCTCCTCCGTCGGGTCGGCGGGCTCCCGTACGCCCTCGGGCGGCAGGGGCGGGAGCGGCGGTCACAGGAACGGGACAGGAGCCGACGGTCGTACGCCAACGCTCCCTGCCCCTTTCTGCCCTGCTTTCCCTCACCTCGCAAGCGGGGCGTCCGGGACCGTGCCCACGGTGAACGACGCGAGCCGTCACCGTGGCGGCCCCGCCCCGCCGCATCAGTACGGCCGCGCCGGCCCTGCGACACCCCTCCGGCCCCGCCGTACAAGCCCCGCACAGCCTGCGCGCGGCCGTTCCCGCCCACGGCGGACGCACCTCGGGGCAATCCTCCGGATGACTCGCGGGAAGCCGTAAAGGTCAACTAAGGTGAGCGCCTTGATCGATCCTGCTCCGCAATTGCCTTGGGTTTGCCGGTAATTGATCGGTCTTTGGGTTTTGTCGCCCGGTACGTCGCGCGCCCCCGTGGCCGCGTACCGCGACGGCATCCCCCGTACGTCGGTCGTGTACGACCCGGCCGGTCCCCGCCCCCGCGGCTCGGTGCCCGGCCGCCGCTTCTTATTCACCTACCTCCTGAAGGCAAGGCAGAGATGGCACGAGACCCCCGGCACAGCCCCCCGCCCTCCGGGCACGGCACCCACCCCGTCGACGAGATGCTCCCCGTCGGCAGGCTCGCCCTCTACGGGTTCCAGCACGTCCTCGCCTTCTACGCGGCGGCGGTCATCGTTCCGATCCTGGTCGGGAACGCCCTCGGCCTCTCCCGCGGCGAGCTGGTCTACCTCATCAACGCGGACCTGCTGACCTGCGGAATCGCCTCGATCATCCAGGCATTCGGCGTCTGGCGGATCGGCGCCAGGATGCCGCTCGTCCAGGGCGCCACCTTCACCGCCGTCTCCCCGATGATCGCCATCGGCCTGGGCGCGGGCGGCGGCACCGCCGGACTGCTCGTCGTCTACGGAGCGGTGATCACGGCGGGCATCGCGACGTTCCTCTTCGCGCCGTTCTTCAGCAAGCTCGTCAAGTACTTCCCGCCGATCGTGATCGGCACCATCCTCACCGTCATCGGCCTCACCCTGATGCCGCAGGCCCTCCAGGACGCCGCGGGCGGCGCCCAGCTCGTCGGCCGGCCCGAGTACGCCTCGGGCAAGAACCTCGCCTACGCGGGCGGCACCCTGCTGTTCATCCTGCTGGTGGTCCGCTTCGGCAAGAACTACCTCGGCAGCCTCGCCGTGCTCCTCGGCCTGGTCGCCGGCACCGCGGTCGCCTGGGCGCTGGGCGATGTGCGGTTCGACGGCGTCGAGGAGGCCGCCTGGTTCGGTGTCAGCACCCCGTTCCACTACGGGATGCCGAAGTTCGAACCCTTCCCGATCCTCGCCATGATCATCGTCATGCTGATCACCATGGTCGAGACCACCGGTGACGTCTACGCCATCGGCGAGGTCACCGGGCGCCGCGCCGACAACGAGACCGTCGCCCGCGCACTGCGCGCCGACGGCATCGCCACCGTCCTCGGCGGCGTCCTCAACGCCTTTCCCTACACGGCGTTCGCCCAGAACATCGGCCTGGTGCGGATGTCGAAGGTCATGAGCCGGTTCGTGGTGGTCGCGGCCGGCGGCATCATGATCGCCCTGGGGCTGTTGCCGAAGGTGGGCGCCGTGGTCGCCACGATCCCGCACCCGGTGCTCGGCGGCGCCGCCATCGCGATGTTCGGCATGGTCGCCGCCGTCGGCATCCAGATCCTGGGCAAGGCCGATCTGCGCGAGGAACGCAACGCCCTGATCCTCGCCGTCAGTCTCGGCGCCGCCTTCCTGCCCACCGCGGCCGCACCGTTCTTCGAGCGGATGCCCGACAACGTGAGGGCCGTCCTCGACAGCGGGATCACCCTGGGCGGACTGACCGCGATCCTGCTCAACCTCTTCTTCCACATCTTCACCCGCCGCGGCACGATGGAGATCGACTGGGACGGGATCGAGGAAGCGGACGGCGAACCGGCGCCCGTGCCCGGTCCGGCCGCCGCGCACCACGCCCCGCAGTTCCACCCGCCGCAGCCGTACGACCCGCATCCGGGAGCGGCCGGCCACTGACCCGCCGCGCCGGGTGGTCCCATGGGCGGGCCACCCGGTGCCGGGCGTCAGTCCCGCCCGGCGGGGAACGGCGACGCCTCTCCCGCCTCGCCGATCAGGTCCCAGAAGTGGTCGACCAGCCCGCGCAGGAACGCCGAGCGCTCGGCCGCGATCTCCCTGAGCCGGGCATCGGCGTTCCGTGCCACCAGATGCCCCATGTAGCGCTCGGAGAACTCCGCGAACTCCCCGTGCATGGTGCGCAATGCGGGGCTCACGCGGTTCTTGTGCAGGGTGGTGATCCCGGCGACCGGTGCGACATGACTCTTCCAGCGCCCCTCGACCGCGCCGCGCAGATGCCCGGCCAGCTCCTCGACCCGGCCCATCACCCCCGTGAGCGTGCGCAGCGACAGCCCCAGCGTCTCCACCAGCGCCTTCGTCTGCCGGTAGTCGCCCGGCCAGCGGTGCGACGCCTCGGCCTGCCGGTAGGTGTCCGGGGCCATGTCGATCAGCCGCGCCAGCCGTTCGGCGCTCAGCTGCCGCGCCATGCGGTGCTCGGCGAGCGTCCGGGGCACGATGCCCATCAGGACGGTCGTCGGGCACCACAACACATCGGCCAGCGCGAAGAGTTGCGCCTCGTCGGGAAGGTAGGAGCCGTATTCCCAGGCTTCGACGAGTTCGGGGCGGATCGGCACCCCGCAGGACGCCATGGCCTGAGCGACCTCGGCGGTGCTCAGGCCCACCCGGGCCCGCGCCGCCCGGGCCCCTGCGGAGGAAAAGGGAGTGCTGTACACGTACGGGACACCTCGCTGCACCCGGCGAGCGGGGAGACATGGGGGGATGGAGGAACATCCAGGGGCGGGCAGATTAACAGATCGTCGGGATGTACGAATCTCCCATTGCCCGGGACCCCATGGACATCTCGTGCACCATCCCGCGCCCGCGCAATCGATGATCCCCGGCCGTCCTCCTTCTGTCGATGCCCTGGAGCAACCCCTTTCCCGTACACGGGGGTTGGGGCCCGCCCCTCCCCGGTCGCGCGGACACGGCACCCGCGCCACGGCCCGGGAGCGGTGGTCAACGCCCCAGTGCCTTGCGCAACTCCTCCTTGTTCATCGACGAACGCCCCTCGACATGGCGCCGCTTGGCCTCCTCGTACAACTGGTCCTTCGTCGGTCCCTGCGCGCCGCGGTGCGAACGCTCGCCGCCGCGCTGCGAGGCGGACTTCGGGTCCTGGGTCGACACCCGGCCCGCCGTCCGCGACTCGCCCGAACGCGCCCGCTCCTTGTTCACGGTGCGCGCGGCGATCTCCTTGGCCCGCTCGGGTGACTCGCCGCGCTCCCGGGCGCTCTTCCTGATGTGCTCGTACTGCCGCTCACGCTTGGCACTCGATCCAGCGGGCATCACACGCCTCCTTCTCGTCCCGGGCCGCGGACGCCGGCACGCGCCGCGCCCGCGGCCGCCGCTCCTTCCACTGCACCGCGGACCGGCCCGCCGCGCGACACGGGAACCGCCGCCCGGAAAACCCGTGGTGCCGCCCGCCGCCCCGGGCTACGCTCGGCGCGTTCACGACGGCGGCCCGACCGGCCCGCCGTCCGGGCCCGGCAACAGGAGGTGTGACCGATGGCAAGGGTGACGACGGGCACCGCCCGCACGCAGAAGACCATTCGTTCCGCTCCCGTGGCCGCCGGCTGACCCTCCTTCCTTCGCACGTCCACGTGCCGCCGGGGCCACCCTTGTGAAGGGTTCCCCTTGACTCTCCCCTCCGCCGCGTCCTCGTCGCGCCCGCTGACC
The DNA here is from genome assembly GCF_059553635.1 of Candidatus Streptomyces philanthi. Classification (NCBI taxonomy): domain Bacteria; kingdom Bacillati; phylum Actinomycetota; class Actinomycetes; order Kitasatosporales; family Streptomycetaceae; genus Streptomyces; species Candidatus Streptomyces philanthi. Next base: position 32,351 of record NZ_JCANQV010000016.1, on the reverse strand, counting down.
GCCTACGGCTGGGACGACGCGTTCGCCGCCCTCTTCACCCCCTTCGCCGGACAGGGACACGTGCCCGGCCGCATCGTCCGCGTCGACCGCGGGCGGGTGGACGCCGTCGTCGCGGACGGCGACGGCAGCCGCACCGTCCTCGCGGACACCGCGCCCGTCGCCACCGGCGACCCGATGCGGGTGCCCTGCACCGGCGACTGGGCCGTACTCGACCTGGGACAGGGCCACCACGCCGTCGACGGTGTGGTCACCGCGCTGCTCCCGCGGCGCAGCGCCTTCGTCCGGTCCGTCGCCTCCGGACGCTCCGAGGCCCAGGTACTCGCCGCCAACATCGACCGCGTCGTCATCTGCGTCTCCCTCGCCGCCGACCTGGACCTCGGCCGGGTGGAACGCTTCCTCGCCCTGGCCATGGCCGGCAGCCGCGGCGACGACCCCGCGCACCCCGGCGCCGAGGGGCCCCGCCCCCTGGTGGCGCTCACCAAGGCCGACCTCGCCGGCGACCCGGACGTGGTGGCCCACCTCGTCGACGACACCCGGCGGACCGCGCCCGGCGTGCCGGTCCTGGCCGTCAGCGCGGCGGCCGGCGACGGCCTCGACGCCCTGACCGCCCACCTCGCCGGCGCCACCACCGTCCTGCTGGGGCAGTCCGGCGCCGGCAAGTCCACCCTCGCCAACGCCCTGACGGGCACCGGGGCGCAGTACGTCAGCGCGGTCCGGGACCGGGACGGCAAGGGACGGCACACCACGACCACCCGCGACCTGCTGCCGCTCCCGCGCGGCGGCACCCTGATCGACACCCCGGGGCTGCGCGGCGTCGGCATGTGGGACGCCGGGACCGGGCTCAGCCGCGCCTTCGCCGACATCGAGGACCTCGCCGAGGGCTGCCGCTTCTCCGACTGCGCGCACGACACCGAACCCGGCTGCGCCGTCCGGGCGGCCCTGGACGACGGCACCCTCGCGCCCCGTCGCCTCGACAACTACCGCAAGCTGCTGCGCGAGAACCGCCGCATGGTGGCCAGGACCGACGCCCGGCTGCGCGAGGAGATCCGGCGGGACTGGAGGCAGAAGCAGGCCCTCGGCCGCCACATGACCGCGCGCAAGCGGGGAGGACGGCGATGAACCGTCCGTGAGGGACGGGGCGCCCTCCCCGCGAGGGCGCCCTCACGCCACGACCGCCACCCCCGCCCACACCCCCACGACCAGCAGACATGCGAACAGTTCGACCAGCACGCTCGGGCCGAGGGCGCGCAGCGCCGCCCGCGTCGCCGCCCACGCGTCCCCGTGGCCGCCGAGCCGCAGCCGTTCCAGGAGATAGAGCACCCCGACGGCGCACAGCGGGCCCCCGAGGACGGGGATCACGAAGAAGCCGACAACGCACGCGACGCCGGACGCGAGGAGAATCCCGTACGGCGTGCCGACGGCCCGCAGGTCACGCGGGGGCAGCAGCAGCTTCACGGCCTGGTGGAGCAGCAGCACACCGGTCGCCGTGATCAGCACCGCCCAGGCCGCCGTGGACCGCTCCGCCAGCGTCCACCACAGCACCCCGGCCCAGACGATCGACGGCCCCGGCACCCCCGGCACCAGCACGCCCAGCAGACCCAGCAGCAGGACCAGCGCCACCGCGACCGTCTGCCCCACGCTCATCCGCCGGCCCCGCCCCGCCCTCCGGGCACCCCGACGGCCGCACCGGTCCGGCCCGGCGCGCGGCGGGTGCCCGCCGGTCCGTGCCCGTCGCGCTCCCTCATGGCCCAAGCCTGCCGGAACCCGCCCCGGACCGCCCCCGGAGCGGCCGGACACCCGGGGGCCGCACCGATCTGGACGCGGGCGCGTGGCTGGAGGATGATGCGTACTCCCGGGGATGCCACTCCCTCCCCGGACCACGGGGGCCGGTGGTGACACCACCGCCGAGGACCGCCGGCGCACACCCTGCCGCCGGTGGCCCCACCGGACGTCCCCTGCGCCCCACCGGTCCGCCGACCGAGGGAACCCGGCGTTCCCGCCCGCACGGTGCGGCACGCCGTATCCCCTCCCACGACACCCTTCCCACCGGGACGCCGGGCGTTCCGGTCCCTCGACGACCCATACCGGCCACGGTCCGGCACCGGACGGACCACGGCCCGCGCCGCCCCGTGCGGCGCCTCCGCCCGCCGGGCGGCCACCTGTGGGGGGTTGGCCGCCCGGCGGACCCACGCCCCGACCGCCGGACCTCCCCGCGTCCCTCGCCACCGCACGTCGGCCGGCACACCTGACGCCCGCCCGGCCCCGTACGGGTGGACACCGGTGCGCCCGGCGGCCGGCACGGGCGGACGGCGGGTGCCGATGGGTTGACTGGGAGGGGCACATCGCGGTGTGCCCCGCGGAACGGACGACCGGCGTCGAAGGAGCACGAGATGGCGAAGCAGACCGTGGCCGAGCAGTTCGTGGACATCCTGGTACGGGCCGGGGTGCGGCGCCTGTACGGCGTCGTCGGGGACAGCCTCAACCCCGTCGTCGACGCGGTCCGCCGGAACTCCGCGATCGACTGGATCCAGGTCCGGCACGAGGAGACCGCCGCGTTCGCCGCCGGCGCCGAGGCGCAGATCACCGGGAAGCTCGCCGCCTGCGCCGGTTCCTGCGGCCCCGGCAACCTCCACCTCATCAACGGCCTCTTCGACGCCCACCGCTCCATGGCCCCCGTCCTCGCCCTCGCCTCCCACATCCCCTCCAGCGAGATCGGCACCAGCTACTTCCAGGAGACCCACCCGGACCGGCTGTTCTCCGAGTGCAGCCACTACAGCGAACTGATCTCCAACAGGCGGCAGATGCCCCGGGTGCTCCAGACCGCGATCCAGCACGCCGTCGGCCGCAGCGGCGTCTCGGTCGTCTCCCTGCCCGGCGACATCGCCGCCGAGGCCGCCCCGGAGGGCGCCGTCGAACACGCCCTGGTCACCTCCCGCCCCTCCGTACGCCCCGGCGACGAGGAGATCGACCGGCTGGCGCGGATGATCGACGACGCGGGCAAGGTGACCCTGTTCTGCGGCAGCGGCACCGCGGGCGCCCACGCCGAGGTGATGGAGCTCGCCGAACGCGTCAAGGCCCCGGTCGGCCACGCCCTGCGCGGCAAGGAGTGGATCCAGTACGACAACCCCTACGACGTCGGCATGAGCGGCCTGCTGGGCTACGGCGCCGCCTACGAGGCCACCCACGAGTGCGATCTGCTGATCCTGCTCGGGACCGACTTCCCGTACAACGCGTTCCTGCCCGACGACGTCAAGATCGTGCAGGTGGACGTCCGCCCCGAGCACCTCGGCCGCCGTTCCCAGCTCGACCTCGCCGTCTGGGGCGACGTCCGCGAGACCCTGCGCTGCCTCATCCCCCGGGTGAACGTCAAGACGCGGCGCAGGTTCCTCGACCGGATGCTCAAGAAACACGCCGACGCGCTGGAGGGCGTGGTCAGCGCCTACACCCGCAAGGTCGAGAAGCACATCCCGATCCACCCCGAGTACGTCGCGTCCGTCCTGGACGAGGAGGCGGCGGACGACGCGGTGTTCTCCGTCGACACCGGGATGTGCAACGTGTGGGCGGCGCGCTATCTGACGCCCAACGGCAGCCGCCGGGTGATCGGTTCGTTCACCCACGGCTCGATGGCGAACGCGTTGCCGCAGGCGATCGGCGCCCAGTTCACCGACCGGCGGCGGCAGATCGTGTCCATGTCCGGCGACGGCGGATTCACCATGCTGATGGGCGACTTCCTCACCTTGGTCCAGTACAACCTGCCGGTGAAGGTGGTCCTCTTCAACAACTCCTCGCTCGGCATGGTCGAGTTGGAGATGCTGGTGTCGGGCCTGCCCTCGTACGGCACCACCAACCGCAACCCGGACTTCGCGGCCCTCGCCCGCGCGGCCGGGGCCTTCGGCGTCCGGGTGGAGAAGCCCAAGCAGCTGCGGGGCGCGCTGCGCGAGGCGTTCGGGCACGACGGCCCGGCGCTGGTCGATGTCGTCACCGATCCCCACGCGCTCTCCATCCCGCCGAAGATCAGTGCGGAGATGGTGTCGGGATTCGCGCTGTCGGCCGGGAAGATCGTGCTGGACGGCGGTGTCGGCCGGATGCTCCAGATGGCGCGCTCGAATCTGCGCAACATTCCCCGGATGTGAACCATGGTCACCGAGTGACCTGGGCATATGCCAGGGGCCTTGCCCGAACGTGGGATACCGCACACCGGCCCGGACCGGGGCCGCCGGAAGCATGGCGCCCGGTCCGGCGGGAAAGCATGAGCGTGAGGCTGTTCGAGAGAGCGACCGGAAAGACGTTCGGGGCGGGGGAGATGATGCGTCAACCGGTGTGGCAGGAGATACGGGACGTACGCGAGGCGAGAGGGGGGACGGCCGAGGGCGGCCGGGGCACAGGTGCCACCACCTGCCTGCCGGACGTCCTGGAACACAGGGTACGTGCGGGAGACCTGAGCGCGGTGGCCGTGGTCCGCCGGGAGTTACGGGAGTTACTGGCCCGCTGGACCCCTCCGTCCGGCGCCGACCTCACCGAACCCGCCACCCTGCTCCTGAGCGAACTGCTCACCAACGCCCTTGTGCACACCCGCAGCGGCGCCGTGGTCACCGCCGTGGCCACCGACCGGCTGCGCGTCGAGGTCCGGGACTTCTCCGCCGCCCCTCCCGAACCGCGACCGCCCAGCGGGGACGGAACGTCCGGCCGCGGGCTGCTCCTCGTACGCTCCCTCGCCGACGCCTGGGGCGTGAGCCCCCAGGGACTGGGCAAGACCGTCTGGTTCGAACTGGGCGGCGGACCGTCCTGAGGTACGACGGCCCGCCACCGCTCAGCCGAAATGCCGCTCGATGGCGGCGAGCTTCTCCTCCAGCGAATCCAGGCGCGGCAGCGCCCTGGTGTCGTCCTCCGCCGTGAGATCGACGGTCTGACGACGCGCGGGCCCGCTGTCGGAGGCGGCCCCGCTGTCCCTGTCATCCGCGCCCGTCACGGCCTTCAGCGCCGGGCGGGAGCGCACCGACGGGTCGCCCGACGGCGGCAACGGCTGTGGCTCGCCGCCTATGGCGGGGTCCGGACCGGGCATCTCGGCGGAGGCCGTGGCGGCGGCCGGGGGCCCCGCGGTCACCGGCACCTGACGGCCCCGGCGCCACGAGCGGTGCTGCCGGTTGAGGGCCTTGATCCGCGCCCGGTCGATCCGGCCCCGCTCCCGCCTGCGCACCCGCTCGCGTTCCCGCTCCCTGCGGTCCTCCCTGACCTCCTCCACCGCCTCGTCCAGCGACCGGACGCCCTCCAGCAGCATCAGCGACCAGGCGGCGAAGGTCTCGCGGGGCGCCCGCAGCCAGCGCACCACACGGATCTGCGGCAGCGGACGCGGCACCAGACCCTGCTCGCGCAGCGCCGCCCGGCGCGTCTGCTTGAGCGCCCGGTCGAACAGCACCGCCGCCGACAGCGACATCCCGGCGAAGAACTGTGGCGCGCCCGCGTGGTCCAGCCCGCGGGGCGCGTGCACCCAGTTGAACCACGCGGCCGCCCCGGCGAACGTCCACACCAGCAGCCGCGAGCCGAGCGCCGCGTCACCGTGGCTCGCCTCGCGCACCGCCAGCACCGAGCAGAACATCGCCGCGCCGTCCAGCCCGAACGGCACCAGGTACTCCCAGCCGCCCGACAGGTTGAGGTTCTGCACCCCGAAGCCGACCAGTCCGTGGAAGGACAGCGCGGCGGCGACCGCGGCGCAGCAGAACAGCAGCAGGTACGAGGCCATGCCGTACAGGGCCTCCTTGCGGCGCCGGCGTTCCTCGCCGCGCTCCCAGGAGTCCTCGGCGGCACCGCGCCGCGTGGCCCGCCTGCTGTACAGGACCACGGCCACCGCGGCCAGGACGCCGACGCACATCAGCACCGCCGGGACCAGCCGGTCCAGCGATATGGCGCTCATTCTCATTCAGGGGCTTCCTTGCCTCGCGCTACGCACTGTCGCGCGTCATCCTGGCGGAAGCCACCGCGGCCCTCGGGGAATTCGGGACAAGAGAACGCCAAGGGGTGCCGTACGGGCCAGCGGCTCGGGCGATTTCTCGAACGTGCCTACCAGTAAGGGAAGTTGAGTTCGAGGGAAGGTCACTCCGTGGGGTGGTGTGAGGGGCGGGGGAGGAGGCTGTGGCGACGGGCCGTGTGCCGTCCGTCAGCGGCGGGGCGGGTTCCCCCGGGGCCGCAGCGTGGTGTGCGGCAGGACGGGGGCGGGGAGGCGGTCGCCCGGGTAGCCCTCGACGGCGCCGAAGCGCGCGGAGGCGTCCTGCCACTCCTGGCGGGCCCGGACGATGTCGTCGTGGCCGCGGCCGATGAAGTTCCACCACATGACGATCTCCTCCTCGAACGGGGTGCCGCCGAGCAGTACGGCGCGGGCCGTCCCGTCCGACGTGTTCGTCAGGGTGAGGGCGTCGGGGCCGGGGTGGACGCAGCCCATCTCGGCGCGGCGCAGCGGGGTGCCGGCCAGGGTGATGGAGCCGGCGTCCACCAGGAGGCCGTGCTCGAAGGCGCGGTCGACGGCGAGGGTCACCGAGGCGTGCGGGGCGAGGAGGACCTCGGCGCCGAGGAGGGGGGTGAAGGTCGGGACCGGGGAGCGGACCCCCGCCAGTGAGCCCAGGAAGACCCTGATCTCGGCCCCGGGGAGGTGGGCGGGGTCGGGTACGTGGTGCTGGAAGTCCCGTTCCGTGTCGCGGTGTTCCCCGGGCAGTGCCACCCACAGCTGTACGCCGTGCAGCACGGTGGTGCGCGCGGTGGACACCTCCGAGTGGGCGATGCCGTGTCCGCCGGTCATCAGGTTGAGTTCGCCGGGGCGCACCAGGGCGTGGCTCCCGAGGCTGTCGCGGTGCTCGATCTCCCCGCTGAACAGCCAGCTCACGGTCTGCAGACCGGTGTGCGGGTGCGGGGCGACGTCCATGCCGCCCGTCCCGGAGACGTCGTCGGGGCCGTAGTGGTCGGCGAAGCACCAGGCTCCGACGAAGGTCCGGGACCGCTGGGGGAGCGTACGGCGCACGGTCATCGCCCGCGGCCCGCCCAGGGGTACCTCACGCGGGCCGAGGACCTCGACCCGCGGCGCCGTCGCCGACGCGGCGCGGGGTGGTTCGGCGGGTTCCGCTCCGGCAAGGGGCATCGCGCGGGTCCTCTCACTCGGCGCGGATAGTTTAATCCGCAACAACTATGCCGAGCATACGCCGCCCACCGTCCCCGCGCACCCTCACACCGGGGCGGCATCCCGGCCGGGAGGGAACGGCCGGGCCGGTCCACGGGCGCGCGGCCTCACCCCGCGTCCTCCGGGGCGGGCTCGCGGTGCAGCTGGATCAGGTCCCAGCGGTTCCCGTACAGATCGCGGAAGACGGCGACCGTGCCGTACGGCTCGTGCCGCGGCTCCTCCTCGAACTCGACCCCGGCCGCCCGCAGCCGCGCGTAGTCACGCGCGAACGACCCGGTGTTCAGGAACCAGCCGACGCGCCCGCCGGTCTGGTCGCCGATCCGCGCCTCCTGCGCGTCCGCCACCGCGCGGGCCAGCAGCACCGCCGTCTCCCGCGCCCCGGGCGGAGCGACGACGACCCACCGTTTTCCGTCACCGAGACGGGTGTCCTCCAGGAGCTCGAAGCCCAGTACGTCCACGTAGAAGGCGAGGGCCTCGTCGTAGTCCCGTACGACGAGGGTCACCAGTCCGAGATGAGACATCCGACGATCCTGCCCGCCACGGGCCCCGTCGGGAAGGCTTTCGCGGGTGAGGAGGGCCACCCGGCGCCCGGTCAGAGCGGGAAGGTGATCCGGACGCTCTTGCCGCCCCGGTCGGTGTCCGGGGTCACCGTCCAGGTGCCGTGCCACGCGCCGGTCACCTCGGCGACGGTGGGCAGGCCGCCGGAACCGCCGCCGAAGGACGGCAGGGAGAGCTGGCGGGGATCGCGGTCGTGGACGGCGAACACCAGGGCGTCGTCGCTCCTGGCATAGGCGACGGTGAGCTGCGGGGAGCGGGCGGCGGCGTGCCGTACGCAGTTGGTGACCAGCTCGCCGAGGACGAGGAGGGCGGGGCCCATGACGCGGTGACCGGGGCTGACGCCCCAGGCCGGGTAGGTCATCTCGGCCTCCCGGCGGGTCAGTGGCACGGCGGCGGGGACGGCGTCGCAGGTGAGGAGGTGGCGGTGGGGCAGGGAAACGGTGTGGATCATCGGGTGTGGTGCTGAGGGGCGGTGGGGGAGGCCGGTCCGGAGGCGTGGGCGAAGCGGTGGCCCTGGACGGACTGCGGGTGGACGCGGACGAGCAGGTCGTGCGGGCCGTGCGTCCAGCCCGGCAGCGTCCGGCGGTAGTGCGTGGCCTCGTCCTCGTCGGTGAGGGCCTCGGCGGGACCGGAGGCGGCCACCGCCCAGCCGGCGGCGGGGTGGAAGCGGTCGGCGTGGTAGGTGACCGTGACCCGGCGCGAGAACGCCGCGGCCGGCACGGGGGCGCGCACGATCAGCCTCCCGTACTCCAGGACGTGGGAGGCGGGACGGACGATCGTCGCCTCCCGCTGCGCGTAGATCAACCGGCCCCGGGAGGCGCCCTGGAGGAGGTAGAGCGCCTCCTCGCCGGAGATGTCGAGCATGCGGGGAGCGCTGGTCATCGTGGGGCCTCCTGGACGGTCGCGGGACGAGGGGGGCGGTCCTGGGCGGGGGCGGGGAGGACCCCGCTGCGCTGGAGGTGGGTCCGGGCGGCGGCGATGGCCTCGGGGGTGGTGGCGTACTCCTGGCCGTCGTGGCGCAGCAGTTCCAGGGCGCCGACGGATTCGAGGACCCGGCGCTGGCCGGGGCGTATGCCCGAGGCGAGGACGACGATGCCGCGGCGGCGCAGCTTGTCCACCGCGTCCTTGAGGACCAGTGCGCCGGTGGCGTCGATCGTCGACACCCGTGCCATGCGCAGGATGATCACGCGGACGTCGGCGACCTCACTGAGTTCGAGGAGGAAGCGGTGGGCGCCGGCGAAGAAGAGGGGACCGTCGATGCGGTAGGCGACGATGTGCTCGGCCAGCAGGGCGTGTTCCTCGTCGCGGTCCTGGCCGGGCAGGTGCGGCCGGAAGGAGACCTGGTCGAGGCGGGCCTGCCGGGCGACGGCGCGCAGCGCCAGGGCCCCGGCGACGAGCAGCCCGATGATGACGGCGTAGACGAGGTCGAGGGCGACCGTGGCGACGGCGGTGAGGACGAGGACGACGGCGTCGGAGCGGGTGGCCCTGACCATGGCGCGCAACGCGCCGACCTCGACCATGCGCACGGCGGTGGCCAGCAGGACACCGGCGAGCGCGGCGAGGGGGATGCGGGAGACCAGGGGAGCGGCGGCGAAGACGATCACCGCGAGGACGGCGGCGTGGACGAGGGCGGCCAGCCGGGAGCCCGCGCCGGTACGGACGTTGACCGCGGTACGCGCGATGGCACCGGTGGCGGGAACGCCGCCGAACAGCGGGGCGGCGATGTTCGCCAGGCCCTGGCCGAACAGCTCCCGGTCGGGATCGTGCTTCTGCCCGACGGTCATGCCGTCCGCGACCGACGCCGACAGCAGCGACTCCAGGGCGGCCAGCGCCGCCACCGCCACCGCCGGGCCCAGCAGCGAACTGAACGCGGACAGGTCGAGGAAGTCCAGCGACGGGGCGGGCAGCCCGGAGGGCAGCTCCCCGATCGGCCTGGCCGAGTCGAGGTGGAAGACCTGGGCGACGACGGTCGCGGCGATCACCGCGACGATCGAGAACGGGACGGCCGGACGCAGGCGGGCGCCGACCAGCATCACCGCGGCCACCGCGACGGCGAGCGCCACCGCCGTCCAGTTGGGGCGCGCCGCGAACTCCTCGACGGCGCGCCAGGCCACCACCAGGACCTGGTCGCCCTCCGGCTTGGCCACACCGAGCGCGTGGGGCACCTGCTGGAGGCCGATCACACAGGCGATGCCGAGGGTGAAGCCCTCCACCACGGGCGCGGGCACGTACTGCATGTACCGGCCGGCGCGGGCGACGGCGAGCGCCACCAGCATCAGCCCGGCGAGCAGGCCGACGGTGAGGACGCCACCGGGCCCGTACCGGGCGACGATCGGCACGAGGACGACGGTCATCGCGCCGGTGGGGCCGGAGACCTGGAGGTTGGAGCCGCCGAACAGCGCGGCGAGGGCGCCGGCGATCACGGCGGTGGCCAGGCCGGCCTCGGCGCCGAGACCGGAGGAGACGCCGAAGCCGAGGGCGAGGGGGAGGGCCACGATCGCCACGGTCAGGCCGGCGAGCAGGTCGCGCCTCGGGTTGGCCTTCATGGCGGTGAGGTCCGCGCGGGTGGGCAGCAGGGAGCGTACCGGGGCCCACGCCCGGTTGAGCCGGGTGGTCATTTCGCGGCGACCTCGGCTTCCCGCAGCTGGTCGAGCAGCTCGTGCTGCCCGGCGAGCATGTCGGTCAGGATGCGGCGCGCGGCCCGCAGCAGTTCGGCGACGTCCCGGCTGGCCAGCTCGTACACGACGGAGGTGCCCCGGCGGGAGGAGGTGACGATGCCGGAGCGCCGCAGGACCGCCAGCTGCTGGGAGAGCGCAGCGGGCTCCACCTCAAGCGCCGCCAGGAGGTCCCTGACGGCCAGGGGCCCGTCCTGGAGAAGCTCCAGGACCCGGATACGGACCGGATGCCCCAGCATCCGGAAGAACTCGGCCTTGGCCTGATACAGCGGAACCTGCACGGAACCCTCGATCGTCACGAACCCGCGGCCCCGGCCGGACCGGGGCTCCTGAGCCGTGCCCGCCCGCACCGGCGGGCACGACCGCTCCAGCATGTAACTAATTGCAGAACTTTGCAATTCTGGAACTTCCAGGATCGGCAGATGCCGGGGCGTTCCGGGGGACGGCGTCGCGGTCAGGCACGGTCGTGGCTCCGGTCGTGGCTCCGGGCGGGGAGGAAGTGCGACACCTGGAAGGGCCGGGCCGCCAGGGACCGGGCGTACTCCTCGCTCTCCCGGTCGTGGCCGGTCAGCCGGCCGCCGTGCTGGCGCAGATGCTCCTCCCAGGACGGCACCAGGAACGTCTCCAGGTATCTGCCGGGGTCACCGCCGTCCTGGTAGAGGCTCCAGTCGAACGCTCCGGTGCGCAGCCGGGAGCGGCCCACGTCGTCCATCGCCGTGACGAAGGCACCGGCGCGGTCGGCGGGGACGCGGTACTCGACGGTCACCAGGACCGGGCCCTTCACCTCGGTGGGGTCCAGCACCATGACGGGCGCCGGCCAGTGCATCGACGGCGAACGGTCCAGCGAGGTGTCCGGCACCGCCAGCCGCACTCCGGCCAGGGACCCGGCGGCCAGGACCACCGCGGCCACCAGCAGCGTCGTCGCCAGGCCCACCGCGTCGGCGACCGCGCCCCACACGGCGGCGCCGACGGCCATCCCCCCTTGGAAGATCGTCAGATAGACGGCCAGCGCCCTCGCGCGGACCCACTCCGGCGCCGTGACCTGCATCTGCGCGTTGAGCGTGGACAGCACCCCCACCCACGAGACCCCGGCGACGACGAGGACGAGCGCCACGACCCACGGCACCCGCACCACCGCGAGCAGCGCCAGCGCCACGGCGAACAGGACCCCGCCCCCGGCCAGCGCGGCATTGCTCGACCAGCGCCCCCGCACCTTGGGCAGCAGGACCGCCCCGAGCACGGCCCCGACGCCGATCGCGCCGAGCAGCAGCCCGTACCCGCCCGCGCCCAGCCCCATCAGGTCCTTGGCCGCCACCGGCAGCAGCGCCCACAGGGCGGCCGCCGCCGGGACGAACAGCAGCGCGCGCCCCAGGATGCGGCGGATGCGGGGGGCGTGCCGGATGTAGCGGTGGCCGGCCCGCAGGGCCGGGAGCATCCGCTCGGGCGGTATCGGGGCGGGCGCGGTGGCCCGGTGCCAGGTGGCGAGGGCCGCCATCGTCGCCAGGAACGTGACCGCGTTGAGCGCGAAGACGGCGGCGGCGCCGAGCAGGGCCACCACCAGGCCGCCGAGAGCCGGGCCGACGGCCCGCGCCAGGTTCATGTTCACCCCGCTGAGGGTGGCGGCGGCCGGGATCTGGGCACGCGGTACGAGCTCGGGCTGGACCGCCTGCCAGGCGGGGGTCATCAGCGCGGTGCCGCAGCCGAGGAGGAAGGTCAGCGCCAGCACCCCGTACGCGGTGATGTGGCCGAGTGCGGTGAGGGCGGCGAGCAGGCCCGCGGTGGCGAGCATCATCGCCTGCGCGGCCAGCAGCAGGCGGCGCCGGTCGAGGACGTCGGCCAGGGCCCCGGCGGGGATGCCGAACAGGAGGATCGGCAGGCTGGCCGCGGTCTGCACCAGGGCGACCAGCCCGGCGGACCCCGACTCCTGGGTGATCAGCCACTGCGCGCCGACCGTCTGCATCCAGCCGCCGATGTTGGACACGAGCTGGGCCAGCCACAGGACGCGGAACACCCGCAGTCCCAGGGGCCGCCAGACCGATCCGGTGGCCGCGTCGTCCGCCGCTGCGTTCATCCGCCGCTTCCCTTCTGCGCTCCGGGCACGGAAAGGCGTCGCCGGCCGCCGGGCGGCGACCGGGTTCCGGCCGGTGGGGCTCAGCCCGCTCCGACCGACTGCGGGATCATCGCGTGGGCGTAGGCGACGCCGAGTCCGTAGGCGCCGGCGTGCTGCTGGACGACGTCCATGACGGCGTCGTAGGTGTCGGTGCGGGCCCAGTCGCGCTGCCATTCGAGCAGGGTGGTGAGCCAGGTGGTGGGGGTGATGCCGTGCCGGCTCATGCGCCGGACGGCGTTGTCGTGGGCGTCGTCGGACACCCCGCCGCAGGCGTCGGTGGGGACGTAGACGTCGTAGCCCTGTTCGGCGGCGGAGAGGGAGGCGAGGGCGATGCAGACCTCGGTCCACAGCCCCGCCATCACGATCTTGTGGCGCCCGGTGGCCTTGACGGCGTCGACGACCCGGGGGTCCTCCCAGCAGTTCATGGTGGTGCGGTCGATGGGCCGCACCCCGGGGAACTCGTCGGCCAGCGGGGCGAGCAGCGGACCGGAGAAAGTCTTGGCGGCGACGGTGGTGAGGACGACGGGGATGCCGAAGACCTTGGCGGCCTTGGCGAGGCCGACGGTGGCGTTGATGATCTGGCCGCGGTCGGCGCTGGTCGTGCCGAAGAACATCTGCGGCTGGTGGTCGACCATGACCACGACACTGTCCTGCGGGGTCAGCAGTGACGAGGCGGGGTCGGCCTTGGCGTTGCGGATGTCGGCCATGACGGTCTGCCTTTCCACGTGGGGTGACGACGCCGGCGGTGCCCAGGGCGGGGACCGGTGCGTCAGAGGACGAAGCAGGGGTCGAAGATCTCGGAGGCGCGGGTCCCGTCGTCGGCGAAGCCGCGGGTCAGCCGCCACTGGCGGTGCTCCTCGGACTCCGCGGCGGCGTCCATGACGGCCTGCGCCTGGCGGACCCCGGACGGCGGGTGGGGGAACATCGTGCGGTGGTAGCCGCCGTAGTGGGCGACCGGGCTCCACGACGGTTCGACGGCGGGCAGCGGCGCGGCCTGCCCCTCGAACTCGCCCGCCGCGTGGACGATCCTCCCGCCGACGACGGTCAGCAGCGACTCGATGTGGGAGATGTCCTCCGCCGGCACCGTGAAGTAGTCCTCGGACAGCACCGCCAGATCCGCGTAATGGCCCTGCCGGAGCCGCCCCTTGACCTGGGACTCGCCGGTGAGGGCGGCGCCCGCCGCGGTGTACATGTGCAGGGCCGTGGCCCGGTCGAGCCGGTTCTCCGGGGACGCCAGCGGGGTACCGCCGATGCTGCGCCCGCGCACCAGCCACTCCAGCGACAGCCAGGGGTTGTAGCTGGAGACGCGGGTGGCGTCGGTACCGGCGCCGACCAGCAGGCCCCGTTCCAGCATCCGGCGCAGGGGCGGCGCGTCACCGGTGCGGGCCTGCCCGTACCGGTCGCGGAAGGCACTGCCCTGGAACATCATCCGGTTCTGGACGGACAGGGCCCCGCCCATGGCCGCGATCCGGTCCAGACTGGCCTGGGACACCGTCTCGGCGTGGTCGAAGAACCAAGGGACGCCGCGGGGGAAACCGCCGTCGGCCGCGATCCTGTCGAAGACGTCGAGGTCGGCGCGGATGGTCTCCTCGTACGTGGCGTGCAGCCGGAAGCCCCAGCCGTTGTCGAGCAACAGGCGTACGGCCGCCTCCAGTTCCCGGTCGGCCCGCTCCGGGCGCAGCGGCCGGGGTTCGGTGAAGTTCTCGTAGTCGGCCGGGGACCAGGCGAGGTTCTCGCCGGCGCCGTTGAGACGCAGCCAGGCGTCACCGTCGCCGGGCCGTACGGTGTCGATCCACCGCCGCAGGTCGTCGAGTTCCTGCCCCGCGGTCTGCGGGAACAGGTGGTAGGCGATACGCAGCGTCAGAAGTCCCTGTTCCGCGAGCTTCCGCACGGCGGCGTAGTTCTCGGGGAAGTTCTGGAAGCCGCCGCCCGCGTCGATGGCACTGGTGAGACCGAGGCGGTTGAGTTCGTGGAGGAACCGGCGGGTGGAGCCGATCTGCTCCTCGTCGGCCAACCTGGGTCCCTTGGCGAGCGTGGAGTACAGCAGCCCGGCGGCGGGGGCGGCCAGCAGGACGCCGGTGGGTTCCCCCGAGTGGTCGCGGACGATCTGCCCTCCCGGGGGCGCCACGCTGTCCTTGGTGAACCCGACCGCCTTCAGCGCCGCCCGGTTGAGGAGCGCCGACTGGTACAGGTGCAGCACGAACACGGGGGTGTCCGGCGCCGCGGCGTTGAGTTCGGAGACGGTGGGCAGGCGCCGCTCGGCGAACTGCTCGCCGGTCCAGCCGCCCACCACCCGCACCCACTGCCCGTCGGGCGTGCGCTCGGCCTGCTCACGCAGCATCCACAGCGCCGTACGCAGCGACGGGACGCCGTCCCACCGCAGCTCCAGGAGGTAGTTGAGGCCGCCGCGGATGACGTGCAGATGGCTGTCGTTGAGGCCGGGGATCACCCGGCGGTTGAGGGCGTCGACGACCCGGGTGCGCGGTCCGACGAAGGGGGCGATGTCCCCGTCGTCACCGACGGCGGAGATACGGCCGCCGGTGACGGCGAGGGCGCAGGCCATGGGGCGCGCGGGGTCCCCGGTGTGGACGCGTCCGTTGCGCAGGACCAGGTCGGCCGGTTCGGCCGCGTCGGGGGAGACGGCGATACCGTCGACCGGCATGGTGTTGATCATGCGAACCCTCCAGGGACGGAACGGCGCGGGGGCCGGACGGGCCGGTGCCCCGGGTGCCCGTCCCCGTCGCCCGATGGCTCCGGCGTTCCCTCATGTCCCGCGGACCCGGTGACACCCACGGCGCTTCCCGGCACCGCGCCTGCCCGCCCCTGCCACGGCGCGGCCACCGTGACGGGGCCGTGCCAGCGGGGTCGGTCTCGGCCGGTCCCGCAGGACCACATCCCCCATAGTGCGAGATTAACGTCCTTCACGTGAACGGCCACCGGAACGTGACGGCACAAGGGAACGGCGCTGAAAATGCCGCGATCCCGGCCCTGTTGTCGTACGGGAAAAGACGGAGTACGCGGTCCCTGCCTTCGCACGGGGCGGAATTCCGCGACCGCGCGTGGCGTTCCCGTTACCCGTGACGGCACGTGGCGGTCATTTCACGGAGATTCCTCGGCCACGGAAAGACGGTTCACAGGGCGATCAGCCCCGCCGCCGTCTCCCGGAAACCGCAGGAATCGAGGTAGAACGGCCGCAGATGCTCCTCGAAGTCGACGTGAAGCCATGCGCAGCCCGCCGCGCGGGCCCCTTCGGCGGCCTTCGCGACCAGCGCGGCGCCGATTCCCCCGCCCCGGCACCGCCCCGCCACCACCGTGTCCAGGACGAAGGCGTGCCCTCCGCCGTCCCAGGCCACATTGACGAAACCGACCAGAGAACCGTCCTTGCGCGCGCAGACCCAGCCGAGACTGTGCCGCAGCAGCCGCGCCCGCCAATCCGTCCGAGCGGGCGGGGAGCCGAAACCCTCGGCATGCAGGGCGTTGAGGGAGGCGTTGTCGAATGCGCCCCGCCATTCATAGGTGATCGTCACGCCCCGATCGTAGGACCGCGCCGATACGCCCTCCACCGGAATGCGCCAGGGGCGGAAAACCCTCCCCGGAACGGGAATTGCCGGAAGCCGTACCCGTCCGCCCGCATCTCCGGACGTGTGGGCATGACCGTGGCATGAGAGGGCGTCACGGGGACCGGAAGCGACCTCCGCGGATACGTCCCCCAGCGTCACGTCCGGGCCCGGCCGCCCACGTCCCCCTGGGGAGCCGACCTCCGGCGCGGCTCTCCAGGGGGACCTCACCGGGCGGACGCCCCCGGTACCACCAGCCCGCTCTCGTACGCGAAGACCGCCGCCTGGGTGCGGTCGCGCAGCCCCAGTTTCTGGAGGATGCGGCCCATGTGCGTCTTGACCGTCTCCTCGGCGACGGTCAGTTCCCGGGCGATCTCCGCGTTGGACAGCCCCAGGGCGACCTGGGTGAGCACCTCGGTCTCGCGCGGGGTGAGCGCGTCGACCGTCACCCCCGGCCGGCGCCCGGGGACCGTCGTCACCCGGGCGAACTCGGCGATCAGCCGCCGGGTCAGATCGGGCGAGAGCAACGCCTCGCCCCGGGCCACGACCCGTACGGCGTCGGCGAGTTGACTCCCGGAGGAGTCCTTGAGCAGAAAGCCGGCGGCCCCGGCGCGCAGCGCCTCGTAGACGTATTCGTCCAGGTCGAAGGTGGTCAGCGCCAGGACGCGGGTGCGTGAACCGGGGCGTGCGGTGATCCGGCGGGTGGCCTCGATGCCGTCGAGGCCGGGCATGCGGATGTCCATGACGACGACGTCGGGGGCGAGTTCCGCGGTCCTGGCGACGGCCTCCTCGCCGTCCCCGGCCGTCGCGACGACCTCGATGCCGGGCTGGGCGCCGAGGAGGACCGAGAAGGCGTCGCGGATCATGGCCTGGTCGTCGGTGATCATCACGCGGATGGTCATGGGGCGGTGTCCTCGGCGGGCGTGGGAGCGGGCAGTACGGCGGTCACCTCGTAACCGCCGTCGGGCGTGGGACCCGCGACGAGATCGCCGTCGAACAGCGCCGCGCGCTCGCGCATCCCGGTCAGGCCGTGCCCGGAGCCGGGCGAGGGCGCGGCGGCGTGTGCCGCGAGGGTGTTGGTGACGCGCAGGCGCAGGGCGTCCTCACCGTAGCCGAGGTCGACGGACGCCCGGGCGCCGGGGGAGTGGCGCAGGGTGTTGCTCAGCGCCTCCTGGACGATGCGGTAGGCGGACAGTTCGACGCCGGGCGGCAGTGGACGCGGCACGCCGTCGACCCGGGTGGACACCGTGAGACCGGCGGCACGTACCTGGGCGACGAGCCGCTCCAGGTCGGCGAGCGACGGCTGCGGCACGGGGGCCTCGCGCCCGCCCTCGGGAGCGTCGGAGCGCAACAGTCCCAGCAGGCGCCGCAGTTCGACGAGACCTTCCTGTGCGGTGGCGCGGATGGACGCGAACTCGGCCGTCAGCTCCGGCGGCGTCCCCGGCACACGGTACGGGGCGGCGTCGGCCTGGATGGAGATCAGCGTCATCTGGTGGGCGACCACATCGTGCAGTTCCCGCGCGATCCGGGCGCGCTCCTCCAGGACGGTGCGCCGCGCCCGTTCCTGCGCGGTCGCCGCGCTCTGCGCCGTCAGCCGCGCCCGGTCCTCACGGCGCCCGCGCCCGACGGCCCCCGCCAGCAGCGCCACGGCGAGGAACCCGAGGCCGAAGCGGGTCGTGGTCCCCGCACCGACGGCGCAGCCCGCTGCCTTCAGGGCGAGCATCAGCCCGGCGCTGACGACGGTGGCCACCACGGCCGAGGACGTACGGACACGGAGGGCGAGCAGGAAGAGGACGCATGCCTGGGTGACCCACACCCAGGGCTGGTTGCCGGGCGTCGGCGGATGGACGGTCACGATCCCGGCGGCGAGGGCCGTCGCCAGCCACCATGCGGGCGCCGGCCGGCGCAGCGCCACCAGGAGGGTGGCCGCGTGGACGGCGGCCAGCAATCGGGCGGTGGGGTCCACGCCGGTGGAGGACAGGGCGCACGCCGTGAACACCACCACGGCATGGGGCAGCAGACGCAGCCGTCGGGGCCATGCCAGGGGCGGCAGCGGCCGGGAGCGTGGCGTGAGCAGATCCGCCCGCAGGGCGCGGAGCGCGGGAAGCGGGCCGGCCGCCGGGGCGGCGGCCCCGCACGGGCGGGCGTGGTCGGGCATCGGGAATCCTTCGGGCCGGGAGTCGGTCGGGCACTCCCGGCCCGAGGCTACGGCCCGGCCCCGGGGGCGGACGTCCCTCCGGGGAGCCGTTCTCGTCGTGGCTCTCCAGGGGGACACGGCCCGTCCCGGACCCTCGGCCCGGAGGGGCGCCCGGCCCGCGGCCGCGGGGGATCAATCCGGGTGGCGTACGGCCTTCTTCAGCGCCTGTTCGAGCTGGAAGCGGCCCTGGCCCGTGGCCTCGGCGTGGGCGGTGACGGCGTCCTGGACGGCGCGGGAGGCGGTGCGCCACCGGTCCCAGTGGGCCTGCCAGGTGGCGTGCTGTTCCTCGGTCCATCTGTCGCCGCCGGTCGGCCCGTACTCGGCCTGAAGTGCGCGAAGTGCCTCGTGTGCCGCTGTCGCGGCGCGTTCCAGTTCCATCAGATCATCGGAGAGATCAGCCACTGGCCGATTATAGGCGTACTGGCTGGAATTGTTCGTTCGGAGGTGGATTCGCGCGTTCCGTCCCGCCGCGGGCCGGAACCCGCTCTCAGGCGCCGCTGTCGGCGAAGGCCCCGCCCTCCGCGAAGGCCAGCCGGGCGAAGCGTTCGCCGACGCGGCGGTGGGTGGCGGCGTCCGGGTGGAGTCCGTCGGGCAGCGGCAGCTCGGCGAGGTCGGAGGTGCCGTAGAGGGCGCGGCCGTCCAGGTGGTGCAGGTGCGGGTCGTCCGCCGACCGCTGCGCCACGATCCGCGCCAGCTCGTCCCGGACGACGTTCAGCGTCAGCTTCCCGGCCGCGCGCTCCGCCGGATCGCCCATGGCGCGGAACCGCAGGCGTCCGGCGCCGAGGTCGCTGAAGTCCGGGGCCGTCGGGCCGGGCGTGTCCTCGTGCATCGGGCACAGCAGCGGGGAGACGACCAGCAGCGGCGCGGTGGGGTGGCCCTCGCGGAGGGTGTCGAGGAAGCCGTGGACGGCGGGGGTGAAGGCGCGCAGCCGCATCAGGTCGTGGTTGACCAGGCTCAGGCCGATCTTGACACTGATCAGGTCGGCGGGAGTGTCCCGCAGGGCGCGGGCGGTGAACGGGTCGAGCAGGGCGCTGCCGCCCAGCCCCAGATTGACCAGCTCCACGCCGCCGAGGGAGGCGGCGAGCGCGGGCCAGGTGGTGGTGGGGCTCGCGGCGTCGGAGCCCTGGCTGAGCGAACTGCCGTGGTGCAGCCACACCCTGCGCCCGTGGTCCGGCGCGGGCTCCACGGGCGCGTCGGTGCGCAGCGCGACGAGCTCGGCCGTCTCGTTGTGCGGCAGCCAGATCTCGATCTCCTTGACGCCGCCGGGCAGGCCGTCGAAGCGTACGGTGCCGACCGGGCCGGGCCGGTGCTCCGCGGTCCCGGTGGTCATGTCGAGGGTCAGGGTGCTGCCGCCGGGCACGCTGCCCTGCCCGGCCAGGCGGCCGTCGACGAGCAGGTCGTACACGCCGTCCGGGCGCGGCGGGGCGCCGACGTAGATCCGCTTGGTGGGCAGGGCGTCCAGCTCGACGGCGGTCGCGGCGGTCCGGAAGACCAGCCGTACGCCGGACGGCTGGGCCTCGGCCATGGCCAGCTGCCCGTCCGCGCACTGGGCGCGGGCCCGGGCGGGCAGCCGGTGCGGCAGCACCCCGTGCGCGGTGCGCTCCAGTTCCAGGGCGCCGCGCAGGAGGTTCTCGGTGATGGGGGTGGTGATCCAGTGGTGTGGGGTGCTCATCGCCTCAGCCTGGTGATTCGGGGTGGTGGGACGGGGCGTGCGCCGGGGTCAGGGCGCGGGCCAGTTCCGCAGCAGGGCGTCCAGCGCGTCGATGACGCGTGACCAGGTCTCCTCGGTATCGGGCGCGCTGTGGCTGAACCCGCCGGCGCTCTCCAGGTCGATGTAGCCGTGGAAGACGCTGCCGAGCAGCCGGACCGCGTGGGTGCGGTCCGGCTCCGCCAGGTCGTAGCCGCGCAGCACCGCCCGTGTCATCTGCGCGTGCCGGACCCCGGCGCTCGCGGCCGCCGTCCGCGGGTCGAGCCGGAACCGCGCGGCCTCGTACCGGCCGGGGTGCTCCCGGGCGTAGTCGCGGTAGACGTTCGCGAAGGCGGTCAGGGCGTCCTTGCCGGCCCGCCCGGCGAGGGCCGCGGCGGCCCGGTCGGCGAGTTCCTCCAGGGCGAGCAGGGCGATCCGGGTCTTGAGGTCGTGGGAGTTCTTCAGGTGCGAGTACAGGCTCGCGACCTTGACGTCGAAGCGGCGGGCGACCGCCGAGACCGTCACCTGGCCGAAGCCGACCTCGTCGGCCAGCTCCGCCCCCGCCCGGACCAGTCGCTCCGGGGTGAGCCCTACACGTGCGGCCATGACCTTCCCTTCCTCTGCCTGAAGAGATTATGCACATGCCTAAAAGGCTTAGGGAAGTGCGCGAGAGGGGTCCCGCCATCGAATCCATCGCCGCACCCGGCCCCGAGGGCACCACTTGAAAGGCCGAAGAGGCGAGGGGTTAGCATATGAGCGCCACCTAGCTCGAAAGAGATTCCTGTGACTGTCAATGAGGACTCGTTCACGAATTGGAAGCTCCGCGAGGAGATCGCGGAGTCGATGATCCCCGTCATCGGGAAGCTGCACCGGGAACGGGACGTCACCGTCCTGCTCCACAGCCGCTCCCTGGTGAACAAGTCGGTGGTCAGCATTCTCAAGACCCACCGGTTCGCCCGGCAGATCGCCGGCGCGGAGCTCTCGGTGACCGAGACCCTGCCCTTCCTCCAGGCGCTCACCACGCTCGACCTGGGCCCCTCCCAGATCGACATCGGCATGCTCGCCGCGACCTACAGGGCGGACGACCGCGGCCTGTCCGTCGCGGAGTTCACCGCCGAGGCCGTCGCCGGCGCGACCGGCGCCAACAAGACCGAGTGCGGCGAGGGACGCGACGTCGTCCTCTACGGCTTCGGGCGCATCGGCCGCCTCGTCGCCCGCCTGCTGATCGAGAAGGCCGGCTCCGGCAACGGCCTGCGGCTGCGCGCCATCGTGGTCCGCGGCGGCGGGGGCGGGGCCGCCGACGATCTCGTCAAGCGCGCCTCACTGCTGCGGCGCGACTCGATCCACGGCCAGTTCCAGGGCACGATCACCGTCGACGAGGAGAGCAGCACGATCCTCGCCAACGGCAACGCGATCAAGGTGATCTACGCCAACGACCCCAGCGAGGTCGACTACACGGCGTACGGCATCAAGGGCGCCATCCTCATCGACAACACCGGCAAGTGGCGCGACCGCGAGGGCCTGTCGAAGCACCTGCGGCCCGGCATCGACAAGGTCGTCCTCACCGCCCCCGGCAAGGGCGACGTCCCCAACATCGTCCACGGCGTCAACCACGAGACCATCAAGCCGGACGAGCAGATCCTGTCCTGCGCGTCCTGCACCACCAACGCGATCGTCCCGCCGCTGAAGGCGATGGCGGACGAGTACGGCGTGCTGCGCGGCCACGTGGAGACCGTCCACTCGTTCACCAACGACCAGAACCTGCTGGACAACTACCACAAGTCCGAGCGCCGCGGCCGCTCCGCGCCCCTCAACATGGTCATCACCGAGACCGGCGCCGCCTCCGCCGTCGCCAAGGCGCTGCCCGACCTCCAGGCGAAGATCACCGGCAGCTCGATCCGCGTCCCCGTCCCGGACGTCTCGATCGCGATCCTCAACCTCCAACTCGCCCGCGAGACCACCCGCGAAGAGGTCCTCGACCACCTCCGCGATGTGTCACTGACCTCCCCGCTCAAGCGCCAGATCGACTTCATCAGCGCCCCCGACGCGGTCTCCAGCGACTTCATCGGCTCGCGCCACGCCTCGATCGTCGACGCCGGCGCCACCAAGGTCGAGGGCGACAACGCGATCCTCTACCTCTGGTACGACAACGAGTTCGGCTACTCCTGCCAGGTCATCCGCGTCGTCCAGTACGTCTCCGGCGTGGAGTACCCGACGTACCCGGCACCGGTCGCCTGATCCGAGGGGCACCGCCCGGTTGTCGTGCGGGGGTGACCCGTTTCGGGCGTGAGTTGCGGAAATGCACAGTGCCCCGACGGTATTCCGTCGGGGCACTGTCGCTTCTACCAGGGCCTTGGGTCAGACGGTCACACCCCGGTGGTCGGCCCATGTCCGGGCGGCCGTGGCCATGGCCTTGAGCCAGGCCGCGTCGGGGTCGCGGTCCGCCGCGGCGCGGTGCATCCGGAAGGTGGCTGCGGCGAACACGTCGACGGCCTTCGGGTCCGCGTCCGTCCATGCCGTGCAGCCGGCCGCCCAGGCTTCGGCGGCCTCGGCCGTGTGGCCGGCCGAAATGAGCTGCACCACCAGACAGGCCGGGTCGATGAGCGCCGCCCCGCGGGTGGGCCACGACCAGTCCACGACCCTCGCGTCCTGGCCCGCTCCCGTGATCAGGAAATTGTCGGGGTTGATGTCGGTGTGGAGAAGTGCGTCGCCCTGGAGGAGGGCGGCGCTTGCCTCGTCCTCGGTGAAGCGGTGCCACCGGGTCTCCGGCCAGTTCCGGGCGACGGGCGGGAGATCCAGGTGCCCGATCCGGTCGACGGCCCGCACGACGGCCGGGAGGTCCGGGGAGTCCGGACCGAAGTCCGCTGCCCTACCGGGTGCGGCCGTGAACCCGAGCGCGGCCCATGCATCGTTCTCGGCGCACCATCGCAGCTCCGGGGAGAGCGGTTGCACGTGCGGGTTGATGAGCCGTTCCCGGGTGAGGGAGGCGCGGCGGCCGCCGGGGCGGTTGCGGATCGCCTTGACGAAGTACGGTCCGTTCTCGCACTCGACCATGGCGGTCACATCGGAACTGTGCCCCCTCGTGGAACGGATCTCGTGCTGGGCCCCGGTGTGAGGGCGTACGAGTGTCCAGAGTGTGTCAGGGTCAGGTGTGGTGATGGTGCTCAGCTCCTTGGGCTGCACGAGCTGCTGGGATACCCGGGGCTGCACTCACCGTCACCGACGGGGTCGCACGAGTCCCCCTCTTCGTCGTCACCGCCGCCGCCGACCGCACTGCGGACAGCCGCCTGGGCCTGGCGCATGGCGACGCCGGTGAGGATAGCGGCGAGCGGGGTGTCCCGGACGTTGCCCACGCTCAGCCGGCCGGAGAAGACACAGGGCGATACGTCCCCCGTGGGGCCGATGGCGGCGCGAGCGGTGCCGCACCGGCCGCACAGCCCGGTCATGTCGGGGACGGGGCCGGTGGCGCCCCTGCCGAAGGGGCGGACGTGGTCCACGTGGATGCGGTGGACGCCCAGGGCTTCCAGGTCTTTTCGGGTGTCGGTGGCGGGTCCTCCGGTGCGGTCGATGATCCCGACCCGCAGGGGGATGCGCAGCTCGACGGCCCGGACGATGTTCGCCCGGGTCCGGGCGTGGGTCCGGCGCCCGGTCATCGCGTCGTGCTCGGCGGCCCGGCCGGAGTAGTAGGAGGTGGCGAGGCTGAGCCCCTTGCGCTGGAAGACGGTCCAGCACTCCGCCGATACGTGCACCAGATTGCTGTAGACCTCGACGTTCAGACCGAGGGTCAGGGCGTGGTCCACCAAGACCGCGAAGTGCGGGTGGAGCGTCGGCTCACCGCCGATGAACTGGACGTCGCGGACGTCGTGGACGGCCGCCTGGTCCAGGACGCTGATCCAGTCCTCACGGGTCATGGTTCCGTGGGTGCCGGCCGGGCCGGACTCGTTGTAGCAGTGCGCGCAATGGAGTTGGCACTTCCGCGTGAGGTCCAGCCACAGGAGCCGGGTGGGCGTGGTGGCGGGTGCCTCGGTGGTCGGTGTCACTGTCTGCTCCTCTCGGTGGTGCACTGACGTGCTGACCGTGCTGTGCGGCCCGCCGCGGCCGGTGATGCCTTGTTGGCGGCAGGGGCGGGAGTCTCGGGGCCCGGAGGGGCCTGTCTGGGCAGGGGCGCGCTCCAGCAGCCATGCGCAGTCGTGGGCCAGGTCCATGACCTGTACGTGGCCGGGCAGGGCTCCGATGCCGAGGCCCCGCTCGGCCTGGCGCTCGATGGCGTCGAGGCGGTCGGTGTACAGGCGGCGGGCGTCGTCGGCCGGGAGCAGGCAGTCACCCACCTTCCGGGCGTACGGCAGCAGCAGCGTGATGTGCCCACGCAGCAGGTGTTCGAGGGTGGCGAGCGCGTCGATGGTCAGGGGCATGTGCAGCAGCCCGTGAGCCTGGTCGATTGCGTGCTGAACCGCGGCCGTATCGATCGGAGGGGCGGGAACCTTGGACGTCCCTACCGGCTGCTTGCTTGCATGCTCGGTATCCATGGGACGACCGTATGGCGGCAGGAACAGGAGAGGGGACACAGTTTGTGTCCCCTCGTCTTACGCTGCCAGTAGCCCGATTTTCGTTGCCAGTTCGGATGCGCGGCGGCGCCGGTTCGGTGCCTTGGTCTCTGTCTCTTCCAGAATGATGCGTCGCGCGTACCCGTTGTAACGGATGGTCTCCGGTGCTGCTTCATACGCTTGCGCGAGTGTCGCCAGCGCGACATCAGGCTGGCCGTCGAGCTGGTACCCGCGGGCCTGTTCGATGCGATGCCGGGCCCGCCGCGGTCGCGACGGAATCGTAGTGGCCTCGGCGCGCGCCGCCTGACGCACGGACTCAGTGCCCGCGTGCAGCTCGACGGCGATCGTCACCGCGTGCGCACCCAGGATGGCGCGCGAAAAGCTGGTCATGGGGTGGTAGTAGTCCTCAGGAAGTGACTGCGCCATCTCGTGGGCCAAGTCCCAGTGGCGCCAAGCTGTCCCGGTCTCGCCGCGTCGAGCTGCGGTATAGCCGACTTCGAACTGTAGGGCTCCGGCGATGGCGCGAACGTCATCGCTCGCGTCGTTGAGCAGCGGCTCAAGGTGGCGCAACGCGGCAAGGTTCACATCGTCGGCCGCGTCGTAGTGGTTCGGCCCGGCGTCACGGTGGGCTTGCCCGGTCAGCCACGCGGCTACGCCGATGGCGTGCGGGTCCTCCGACTCCTGCGCAGCCACGATGCCTCGTTCGGCCACGCGCCACAGGAGCGCTGCATCGGGCTGGTAGGCAAGGAAGAACTGACTCAGGCTGTACACCTCGGAAAGAGCGGCTTGCGCCGAACGGCGCTCGGCACCCGACTCCGTGTGCCGCACCGCCAGTTGCGCATCCGTGATCAGATCGGGCAGCAAGGCGCCGATCACGTCTCGGTGATTCGGTGAAGAGTGCCGGGCCGCCCATGCTCGGGACAGGCGGGCCTGAATGTGAGCGGTTGACGGGGCGTGCTCCGACGAGTCAATCGGGAACCGGTTCACTGCCGCGGCAACTGCTGGGAGCCGCTGGTGTCCAGGCCCGGAAAAGAGATCAACTGGCATCTTGTGGCCAGTGAGTTCAGCGAGGTTCCGAACACGCAACGCCTCGGCGATACGGAGGATCATGTCCAGGCCAGGCGTTTGGAGTTGACCGTTCTCCACTCGTTTCACCCAGGACGGAGACATGCCGACCAGACCACCTAGAACCGTCCTCGATATGCCTCGACGTTGCCGCAGGATCTGCATTCTCTGTCCGAACACCAGCGGAGCGGCGTACGGGTCGGGGGGAGCATCTTCAGTAGACACGGCCTTGCCCCTCTCTGAACGGCTCGACACTGTCAGAGTATGGGCAGGGTCATTTTCGTGCTTGCCGTCTTCTTCCGGAGACGGCAGGCGGTGGTGTTGGTGGAAGTGAAGGAAAACCGCGCCCTACGGAAGTAAAGTGCCTGGTCACGAAGTCTCGTCCCCGCGCCTGCGGGGGTGTTCCCGACGTCTCCGTGCCGTCCGTCTTCCAGTACCGCTCGTCCCCGCGCCTGCGGGGGTGTTCCTACCCGACGCACGGCGACACGAGCTGTGGGAGCCTCGTCCCCGCGCCTGCGGGGGTGTTCCCATTGCTCCCGGCCCCATGTCCGGAGAGCTGGACTCTTCCCCGCACCCGCGGGGGAACGACGAAGCCGCCCCCGCCCCGGCGTGCAGCTGGGGCGCGGACGTCGTCACGCTTCCGCCGCCGGAGACCGGCACCGTCTCGTACGGGCGTCCGACGCCGCCCCCCTGGTGCAGCACCTCTCAGGGATCGCAGGCGTCGGGCAGCGTCCCCCGCTCGAAAACCGCGAACGCCCAGCGCGTCATGCCCCGACCCGCGCCCCCGCCGCAGGCGGCATGGCGCCACAGCGCCGGGCGGGAGACGCTGGTGAGGAGGACCGGCCGAGTGAGGAAGGTGCTGGTGATGGGTGAAGTGGTAGCCGGTGTGGAGATTCCGGACACCGCGCTGGTGCGGGAGGCCACCGAGTTGGTGCGGGAGGCCGCGCCGCCGTTGTTGTTCGATCACTCTCGGCGGGTGTTTCTGTTCGGGGCGCTCCGTGGCCGGGAGCAGGGGTTGGAGTTCGACCCCGAGTTGCTGTACGTCGGTGCGATGTTCCATGACCTGGGGCTGACCAAGAGGTTCCGGCGTACGGACCAGCGGTTCGAGATCGATGGTGCTGACGAGGCCCGTCGGTTCCTGCGGGGCCATGGCATCACCGGTGAGGCGGCCGAGCGGGTCTGGACGAGTATCGCGTTGCACACCACGCCCGAGATCCCGTTGCACATGGCGCCCGAGATCGCCCTGGTCACGCGTGGGGTGGAGCTGGATGTGCTGGGGATCGGTTACCACGCGGTGTCCGATGGGCAGCGTGCCGCCGTGGTCGCGGCGCATCCCCGGCCGGACTTCAAGAACCGGATACTCGCCGCGTTCACCGAAGGCGTCAAGGACCGCCCGCGGACGACCTTCGGCAACGTCAAGGCGGATGTGCTGGCCCACTACGTCCCCGGTTTTGTACGCGGTGACTTCGTGGAGGTCATCAAGGGGTCCGACTGGCCGGAATGAAGGCGGGGGAGGACCGCGGGCGGCCGGTGATCGAGGACCCGGGAAGCGTGTATGATCATCTGTGTAACTCCGGTGCACGACACGGGAGTCGCGCGTCTGTGGTCCAAGGAAAGACGCCCACCTGCCGGTGGGAAATGTAGGTGCAAGGCCTGCCGGGCGCTCCAGAGAAGGGCCCCGTACTCGACGAGTACGGGGCCCTTCGTCGTTCCCGGGTGCCGTCCGGCCGGCGTCTCCCGTACATTCCCCTTCCTTCCTTAAAAGCCCCTATCGCTCCCTCCGAGGAGGGAAGATAAGGTATGTTCATGAGTGATCGCTTCTACTCCGTGGAACAAGTCGCCGAGCATCTGGGGCTGCACGTCCGCACCATCCGTAACTACGTGCGGGACGGGCGGCTCTCCGCGGTCCGTATCGGCAAGCAGTACCGGATCGCGCACGAGGACCTGGAAGCGTTCACCGGCCGTCCGGTGCCCGTGACCGCGGACGGCGCGGGCGAGCGGCGGCGGCACACCGAGGTGTCGAGCATCGTGGAGATCGACGCGGTCGACGCGGAGACGGCCGACCGGCTGAGCACCCTCCTGGTGAGCGCCGCCGCCCATCGGGGTCCCGGCGACGGGGTCCTGCGTATCCAGACGGTCTACGACCGGGAGCGGGCCCGGATGAAGGTCGTCGTTCTGGGGGGCCTGGCCGACACGGCCCGGCTGTTCGACTACATGGAGGGGGTACTCGCGTCATGAGCGCGATCTACCGGTCCGAGGCCGGTGCGAGGGAACTGGAGAGGCACTACCGCGAGGCGCTGCGCACCTGGCCGGTTCCCGCGGAGCAGGTGCGGATACCGACCCGCGAGGGGGAGACCTTCGTCGTCGTGTGCGGCCCCGAGGACGCGCCGCCCGTGGTACTGCTGCACGGCGCGGGGGCGAACGCGACGACATGGTGGGACGACATCGCCTCCTGGTCACGGCATTTCCGTACTTACGCCGTCGACCTCATCGGTGAGCCGGGACTGAGCGCGCCGTCCCGCCCGCCCCTGTCCTCCGACGCCTACGCGGTGTGGCTGGACGAGGTGATGGCGGGGCTCGGGCTCACCAGTGCCGCGTTCGTCGGGATGTCGCTCGGCGGCTGGACGGCGCTGGACTACGCGATCCGCCGACCGGGACGGGTGAACCGGCTGGCCCTGATGTGCCCTGCCGGGGTGGGCAGGCAGAAGTCGGGATGGCTGGTGAAGGGCCTGGTCCTGCGGCTGTTCGGACGCGGGGGACTGCGCCGGTCGGCGCGCCTGGTCACGGGCCTCGACGCGGCGGAGACCGAGCGCGCCCTCGACCATCTGGAGCTGACCTTCACGCACTTCGTCCCGCGAAGGGAGCGGCTGCCCATCTTTCCCGACGAGGCGCTGCGCCGTCTGACCATGCCCCTGCTGGTGATCGTCGGTGGCCGTGACGTCATGTTCGACTCCCGGGGCACGGCCCGCCGGGTGCGCCGGTGCGTGCCGCACGCGACCGTCGACCTGCTGCCCGAGGTGGGGCACGCGATCCTCGGGCAGACCGCGACCGTTCAGGAGTTCCTGCGCGCCTGACCGGGCGGTACGGAGGGCGGCCGGGTACCCCGTCCGGTCGCTCGATCCCGGTGTGCGGGCAGGTGGTCCGGCGCGGTGCCGTCGCGCGGCGCGGGGCCGCGTATACCGTCGCCCCATGGCTGACACCTTCGAGCACGCCCCGCGGGTGTGGACCGCGGGCCGTCTGCGGGACGCGCTGCGGACGCTCCCCGATGACACCCCCCTTCACATCGGTGTCGCGGACGGTCCCGGCGACTTCGACGGGTACGGCGAGTACGCCCTGGTCGCCCTCGAACCCGTCGAGAAGGACCGCGAGACCGACGACGCCGTTCCCGCGGGCACCGTCGTGGAGTACACCCTCTTCGCGGACTACAAGGCCGGTCTGTACCACTACGACCCCGTCTGACCCACCCTCCGCGCACGACTTTCGTCGCCCCGTCGCACGACCTTCGGTGAGCGCCCCCGCCCGTCGGGGGCGCCTAGGGTGACAGGGTGAATGCGACATCGTGGGCCCGTGAGGCATGGCGGCGGTTGACGGACCCCCGGGAATGGCCCCGCCGGCGGGTGGCCGGTGAGGCCGCCCTCGTGATGATCCTCTCCCTGACCGTGGCCGGTCTGGAGGACCTGGGCGGAGCGGGACCGCTCCGGATCGTCGCGGTCGCCCTGGCCGTGGCCGTCCTGCTGCTCCTGCGCCGGGCCCTGCCCGCGCCGGTGCTGGTCGCCGCCGGTGCGCTGGCCGGCGTCACGGCGGGCGGCGATCTGGCGCTGATGGCGGTCGCCTGGTCCGCGGGCCGCAGGATCGGCGGTGTGCTGCGCGCCCTCACGGCGTTCGCCCTGGCGTTCCTCCTCCACATGGGGCTCACCCTGTCGGCGTGGCCGCATCCCACGCCCCGGACGGTACTGTTCTCCGCGCCGTTCTTCCTGATGATCTCCGTCGTCCCCGGGCTGGCCGGACGCTACTGGACGCAGCGCCGCACCCTGCTGCGGACCCTGCGCGACCGCAACGCCCAACTGCTGCGCGAACGCCGCATGATCGCCGGTCAGGCCCGGATGCGGGAGCGGCAGCGCATCGCGCAGGACATGCACGACAGCCTCGGTCACCGGCTCGCCCTGATCACCGTGCACACCGGGGCCCTGGAGGTCGACCGCGAACTGACCGCGCGGCAGCGCGAAGTGGTCGGTGTGCTCCGTGAGGCGTCGGTGGCCGCGATGCACGAGCTGCGCGAGGTGGTCGGTCTCCTCCGGGACGGTACGGCGGACACCGACGCCGCCGAGGCGCAGCCCGTCTCCCGGGCGGTGGCCGCCGTCGAGGAGCTGACCGCTTCGGCGGCCGCCGCCGGGATGCCCGTACGCCTGGAGCACTCGGGGGCGCCGCGTCCGCTGGCCCCCGCCGCCGACCACGCCGGGTTCCGCATCGTCCAGGAGGGGCTGACCAACGCCTACAAGCACGCCCCGGGCGCCGCGATCACCGTCGCACTGCGGTGGGAGCCGGACTCCCTGGTCGTCGAGGTGGCCAACGGGCCCGCACCCCACAGGGCCGACGGCGAGGCGAACGCGCCGGTCAGCGGGGGACAGGGGCTGACCGGGCTGCGCGAGCGCGCCCGGCTCGTCGGCGGGATGGTCCACTCCGGGGCCACCGAGGACGGCGGTTTCCGGCTGGCCGGTGTCCTCCCGTACGCCTCGTCGGAGGCCCGGACGGCGACCATCGTCGAAGCGGAGGACAACTTTCGGGGGCAGAACGGGGCGCACGCCTCCGGGGAGGGTGGGCCCGTCATCGACCGGCAGCACCCCCGCGAGGAGTTCTGGGACATCGTGAGTACGAGGAAGAGCAACGGCTGGCTGGTGGGGTGCGCGGTCGGGGCGGTCGCGCTGGTCGTGCTGGGGGCGCTGGTACTCGGCGTGGGCAAGAAGCTCGTCGGCGAGGTGAACCGCGGCATGATCTCCCCCCAGGAGTACGCCGCGGTCCGTGTGGGCGAGGCGGAGAAGCGGGTGCGCGGGGAGCTGCCGTCGGGGAAGTCCGTCCTCACCGAGGACCTCAAGGGCAAGGGCCCCGCCGCGCCGGCCGGTGCCGACTGCCTGACACTGCTGTCCACGGACGCCTCGAAGGGCCTGAACACGGACACGGTTTACCGATTTTGCTTCCAGGACGGGAAACTGGTCGAGAAGCGGGAGTTCGACGTCCGGAACCCGTAGCCGTCAGGCACCGCACCACAGGAGACCAGGTGATCCGCGTCCTCATCGCCGACGACGAGCCGCTCATCCGGGCCGGCATCCGCATGATCCTCACCTCCGCCGACGACATCGAGGTCGTGGCCGAGGCGGCCGACGGACACGAGGCGGTCGAACTCGCCCGGCGGCACCGGGTCGACGTCGCGCTGCTCGACATCCGGATGCCGCACCTGGACGGTCTGGCCGCCCTCGCCGAACTGGGTCGCACCACTCCGGACGTCCGGGTGCTCATCCTCACCACCTTCGGCGAACGGGACAACGTCCTGCGGGCCCTGCGCCAGGGCGGCGCCGGATTCCTGCTCAAGGACTCCGCGCCGGGCGAACTGATCGGCGCGGTGCGCGCGGCGGCCGCCGGGGACGCCTATCTCTCCCCGGCCGCCACCCGCCATGTCGCCGACTCGCTCGCCGCCGGCCCCGCCGCCACCCGCGGCGAGGAGGCCCGTCGCAGGGTCGCCGCCCTCACCGGACGCGAACGCGAGGTGCTGGCCCTGCTCGGCGAGGGCCTGTCCAACGCCGACGCCGGCCGCCGCCTCCACATGAGCGAGGCCACGGTGAAGACCTACGTCAGCCGGATCCTCGCCAAGCTGGAGTGCGAGAACCGTGTCCAGGCCGCACTGCTCGCCCGCGACGCGGGTCTGGAGGGCTGACGGGCAGGGTCTGCAGCGAAAGTCCCGTCCGTTGCGCGGTAACTCCTAGCCTTCGCTCTCCGCCAGCGCGGCATCGATCATCCGCCGGGCGGCGGAGGCCAGTTCGGTGGGGTCCGGGGTGGGGCGGGAGTGGGCGAGGGCGCCGGCCAGACGGTCGTAGAGGAGTCCGTCGGTCCAGGCCACCAGCAGTTCGGCGGCCTCCTCGGGGCGTGGTGCGCCGAGTTGGGCGAGGAGGGCGGCGGCCCGGGTGCGGACGACCTGTCCCGCACGGTGGAGCTCCGGTGCGAGGGCGGGGGTGCGGGCGGCCTCCAGGCTCAGTTCGAAGCGGGCCAGTTGGCGTGCGCGGTCCGTCGTCAGCCAGCGGTGCAGCAGGTCCGCCAGGGCCGCCGCTGCCGCATCGCGGTCCGGGGCCGGGGTGTTGAGGGCGAAGTCGCCGAGGTCGAGTGCGGCCAGCCGCTGGTAGCAGGCGCCGATCAGTGCCGTCCGCGTACGGAAGTAGTACGAGGTGCTGCCCGCGGGCAGTCCGGCGGCGCCGTCGACCGCGCGATGGGTCAGGCCCCGGAGTCCGGCGGTGGCCACGAGGTGGATCGCGGTGTCCGCGATGAGCGTTCTGCGGTCCGGTGAGGAGGGGGTCGGCATACGGATCACTCTACAGCTGTAGAGTGACGCTCATGGAACCTCTACGGGTGTAGAGGGTGGCTGAGCGGGAGGGGTACGTCATGCCGGAATCCGGGCGTCATGCGGTCGTGGTGGGGGCGGGGGTCGGCGGGCTCACCGCGGCCGTGGCACTGCACCGCCGCGGCTGGCGGGTCACCGTGTGCGAGCGCGCCCCGGGGCCGTCCGCCGCCGGGGCCGGGATCGTCC
>NZ_JCANQV010000015.1:0-37182 GCF_059553635.1 Candidatus Streptomyces philanthi | reverse complement strand
CTGCTCGTTCGAAGCTGCGCACGGCCGCCGCGCGCCGCTCGGCCCGGCGGGAGCTGCGGCGTTCGGCGGCCCGGATGCACGGCCGCTGTCTGATGGCCGCGCTGCTGGCCGCCCCCGTGGGCGTGCTGGGGCTGATCACTACGCCGCTGGGCCGCAAGTTCGGCTGGCAGTGGCTGCAATACCCCGGCCGCCGCCTCTACCGGCGTCTCGCCGAGGACGCACGGGCGGCCCGTAAGGCCCGTGACGCCGAGATCCTCGCCCGCCTGGAAGAAGCCGAAGCCGCGGCCGACGACGATGCTGCGGCCGGTGACATCAAGGACCGGGTGGAGCGCCCCGCCCACCTGCTGCCCACCCCCGACCCCGTGAAGGTGATCAACGTGTCCGGATTCAAGTTCGAGGAAGCGGCGGCGGAGATGGAGCAGGCCGCCCGGGACTACGAGCCCGACGACGCCATGGAGATCCTGGCCATGATCGAGGGCCTCCCCGCCGCCCTCACTGCCATCGCCAACACCTTCAAGATCCTCGCCGAGCGCTCCGACGAGGAGTTCCCGCTGGAGAAGGAGATCGCCGACGCCTTCGACGAGATCCACAACGCGCTGCTGACTTCCGTGGACGTCGCCGACCAGGTCGGACCGTACTTCCGGGAGGTTCACGAGGGTGACATCGCCCGCCATGAGGACCCCCGCAACGGCACCGACGCCGAGAAGAAGTGGAACGTCTGAGATGACCAAGACCTCTGCCAAGCCGCAGCAGGGGCCGGTGTGGGACTGGGCGGCCGGTCACGGGCCCGTGACCGGCGCCCTGTCCGCCACCACCGGCGCCCTCGCGGTCGCCACCACCGGCGCCGCTACCGGCATGCCGCCCGGCTGGGCCCTGGCCGCCGGCGCCGCCGGGGCCCTCGGCCACACCGCCGCTGGCCTGCGCCACCGCCTCGCCGCCCGCACCATCGCCGCCCGCGCCGCCTGCTGGCTCGTCGGCGCCGGATGGACCACCTGGGCCACCGCCCACGGCCCCCTGACCTGGGCCGCCCTCGGCTCCCTGGCCACCCTCGGCGTCGGCATCGCCACCACCACCCGCACCACCGCCCTCTACGAAGAAGCCCGCGAGGAAGAAGCCCTCACCGCCGCCGCACGGCAGGTCGCCGCCGAACTGTCCGCCGAGCGGCGCGAGCTGGCGGCCGAGTGGATCGACCGGATCAGGCGAGTGTGCGGCATCAACGTGCGCGTCCTGGCAGTCGAGAAGTGGCCCACCGGCGCCGGGTTCTCCCTCGACGCGGAACTCCCGCCCGGCGGCACCACCTACGACCGCATCGCCGCCGAGGCCCCGAAGCTGGCGGCCGACGCCGGGCTGCCGCACGGCTGCACCGCCACCGCCGGGCCCGGCGTCAACCAGGGCCGGGTGATCATCGACGTGACCACGGTCAACATGCTCGTCAAAGAGGAGATGTACCCGCCGGGCTACGGCCCCCTGTCCGTACTCACCGGCATCCCGTGGGGATACCGCACCAACGCCGAGGAGATCTCCACCTACCTGCGTGAACAGTGCGCCCTCGTCGTGGGGCCCACCGGGTCGGGCAAGACCAACATGATCCACGTCATCCTCGCCGGATTCGCCCGCGCCACCGACGTGCTGACCTTCGTCATCGACCTCAACGCCGGATCGGCCGGCCTGCCCTGGGCAGTGCCCGCCCTCACCGGCCAGCTCACCAACGGCGGCGAGGCAGTACGGCCCGGCATCGACTGGCTCGCCGCCTCCCACGACGAAGCCCTGCTCATGCTGGACGCCACCCTCAGGATCGCGAAGGAACGCAAGCGCGCCTACCAGGATCTGATGGCCCAGGCCAACACCGACCTCCTGCCCATCAGCCCGGCGATCCCGCAGATCATGCTCGTCATCGACGAGGGCGCGGAGATCCTGACCAGCAACGACAAGCGCCTGCGCAAGCTCGCCGAGAAGATCGTGGAAGTCATCCGCATCGCCCGCGCCATGGGCGTACGCACCGTGCTGACCGCCCTCGGCGCCACCAGTGCCGTCCTCGGCCACCTGCTCATCCGCCGCGAGGCCAAGACCCGCGTCGCGCTCACCGGCGGAGAAGTCGAAGGCATGGACCTGGGCAAGATGTTCCCCGGCCACCGCGGTCTGCGCGTCGACCAGGCCCCCTACAAGGGAGCCGGGTTCATGGGCACCCCCGAATCCCCCGCGGCCCTCTTCAAGACCTGGCGGATTCTGCCCAACCAGATCCGCGAGATCACCGCCGCCACCTCCGCCCGCCACCCTGCCCTGGACGAGATCTCCGCCCGCGCCGCCGGTGACGCCTACACCAACCGCTGGACCCCCGAACGCACCGCATGGATGCGCGACGGCACCCCCGCAGCGGTGGCCGGGGCGCCCGGCCAGCCGGAGGCCCCCGTCAGCCGCCGCGGCCTGAACCTCTCCGCCCACCGCGGTGACACGGGCAAGATCACCGAGGACGAAGACGCCCTCGCCCGCGCCTTCCGCGAGCAGATCGACAAGCGGTTCGCCACCGCCCCCGAACCCGCCCGGGAACGCCCCGAACGACGCACGGACCGGCCCGGCCTGAACCTCTCCGCCCACCGCCACGAGGAACCCGCCCCCTCACCGTCCGGCGACGAGGATGCCGGGCCCGCCGACGCCCAGCAGGCCGCCCTCGGCCTCCTCGCTGCGGCCGGGCCGGAAGGCACCGGGGCCTCCGCCCTGGAACGCCAACTCAAGCCCCGCTTCGGCACGAGCCGCCAGACCATCGTGCAGTGGCTCAAGGCATGGGTCGACAGCGGGGACGCGGTCCGCGTCGGCGAGGCCACCAAGGTCCGCTACGTCCACCGCGATCACGCCCCCAAGGGCGAAGCCGACGCCTGACCGGACCACTTGTCTTGTCGCTTGTCGCCCGCCCCGCACAAGGGCCTGTGCGCCCGTCTGAGAGCCGCAAAAACGCTCCCTGACCTGCAAGGCGACAAGCGACAAGACAAGCCGCGACAAGACAAGCGACAAGCGGCACGACAAGCCACACGACAAGCCGGACCCCGGCCACGGCACCCGCCGGGCCGGGGTCCGCCACATCCCGGAAGAGACCCCTCCATGGCCTTAACGATCTCCGCCGTCGTCCTCCTGGGCATCCTCACCTTCGCCCTCGTCCGCGGCCGCTCCCTCACCCTCGGCACCGCCGCCGTCGTGTTCCTCTTCGGCTTCTTCGTCGCCGGGACCGGCGCCCACGCCGCCATCGAATCGGCCTGCCGCGCCATCGCCACCGCCCTCACCCACCTCACCGCCTAACCCTCGCCCGGCACGTTGAGGAGAACCCGTGCACCCCCACCCCGACCCCACCGCGCGGGTACCGGCCGACGTGGTCGTCCACCGGCCCGCCGACGGCCCCCTGATACCCGCCCACCCCCTGCCGCCCGGCGTACAGATCGTCACCTTGCCCAACGGCGCCCGCACCCTCGCCTACACCCACCCCGACCCCGCGCCGCCGCCCGCCGTACCCCAGGCGCCGACCGCCCAGCCGATCCCCCGCTGGGCCAAGACGACCGCCCTGCTCGCACCCACCGTCGGAGGCGGCACCGCCGCCGCAGGACTCGGCCTCTCCGCCGCCGCCCCCGGACTCCACGCCATGACACAGACCCTCTGGGCCGCCGTCGGCCTCATCACCGTCGGCGGCCCCGCCCTCGCCGCCGCCATCTGGGCCGCCCGCCGCACCACCACCAACACCGCGACGCCCACCACCCACATCACCCAACACATCAGCGCGACCGGGATGTTCGGCCGCGCCAACGGCACCATCAACCACCGCTGAGGAGCGATCCGTGTACGAGGACGACGAGTTCACCGGCTGCGAGCTCTGCGACGAGCCGAGCGACTACAGCGAGCCCTACGCCTACCCGCACTGCTGCGGCTGCGGAGCCGACGGCTCCGCCGAACGCCCCGACTGCGTCTGCGACTGACCAGGAGAGACATGTTCGCCATCCACGTCACCTGCGACCCGCTCGACAGCACCCCCGTCCTCACCGCCCTCCACGACGCCTTCACCGTCACAGAGGTCCGGCGTCACCGAGCCCTCACCTCCAGCGCGGAAGAGCTGTACGTCACCGCCGACCACCGCACCCCGCCGAAGCCCGGCCCGGTCCCCCGCTGCGACGCCGCCCACCGGGACGACCCCACCCCCTGCGAGGGCCCGCACGACGCCGTGGAGATCCGCGACCGGTCCATGAGCCGCGTCCACGACGCCGGCGTCGTCGGTGTCCTCGGCTGCGTCCACCACGGCGCCCGCATGCTCGCCGCCCTCGACGGCGGCCGCGTCTACCCCGGCCCCGGCGACACCACCCGCCAGGCCGCCATCACCGCCTACTACCGCGCCAACAACCACTGAGGAGCACCCCCGTGGCCATGGGAGAGACCCCCATCACCATCACCGGCAACCTGACCGGCGACCCGGAGCTGAAGTTCACCGCGTCCGGCGCGCCGATGGTCCGGTTCACCGTCGCGTCCACCCCCCGCGCCTACGACCGCGAGTCCGGCCAGTACAAGGACGGCACGTCGATGTTCATGCGCTGCTCGGCGTGGCGTCGCCTGGCCGAGCACGTCGCCGATTCCCTGACCAAGGGGATGCGCGTGATCGTCTCCGGACGCCTGCGCCAACTCGACTGGCAGACCGACCAGGGCGAGACCCGGTCGATGCTCGTGATGGAAGTCGACGACATCGGCCCGAGCCTGACCTTCGCCACGGCCACCGTCACCAAGGCCGCCCCGCGCAACAACGGAGGCGGTGGCAGCAAGCGGTCCGGCGGGGACGTGTGGAACACCGCACCCGCGTCCGGCCCCGGCGGGGAGAACCCGCCGTTCTGATCACGCCCGGGGCGACCGCCGCGTCTCACCAAAGTCACGCGGTCGCCCCGGCACCAGCCCATCTACGAGAACTGGAGGTTCCAGCATGCCTCATCTGCGCATCGGGTCGATGTGCACCGGGTACGGCGGCCTCGACATGGCCGTCCAGCACGTCCTGGGCGGCGTCCTCGCCCGGGTCGCCGACCCCGACCCCGGCGCCGCCCGCATCCTCACCCACCACCACCCCGACGTGCCGAACCTCGGCGACATCACCACCACCGACTGGGCGGCCGTCGCCCCCGTCGACATCGTCACCGCCGGATACCCCTGCCAGCCGTTCAGCACCGCCGGCCATCGAGGAGGTACCACCGATGCCCGCCACATCTGGCCCCACCTCGCCCACGCCCTTCGCGTACTACGACCCCGCCTCTGCCTCTTTGAGAACGTCGCAGGGCACCTTTCCCTGGGCTTCGACACCGTCCTCACCGACCTTGCCCGCCTCGGGCTCGATGCGCAGTGGTGCACTCTTCGCGCATCCGACGTCGGCGCCGCCCACCCACGCAACCGCCTCTTCCTCCTCGCCTGGCCTGCCGACCCCCAGGGCCCGCGACTCCAAGGGACGCGGCTACAAGGACGGCCTGCCGAACGTCCTCGCCCTGCTGCCGACCCCCTCGACCTCGGAAGCCACCGGCACCGGACACGCAGCCCGCGGCGGGATGAACCTGCGCCACACCGTCTCCCTGCTGCCGACGCCAACAACAGCCGACGGGGACCGGAGCAGCCCGACGTATCCCCGCGGCAACCAGACGCTCACTGGGGCCGTTTCGCACCCGCGATCGACCGCTGGGAACGCATCCTCGGACGCCCCGCCCCCCGGCCAACTGACGATCTGGGACGCCTGAACCCGCCATTCGTCGAGTGGCTGATGGGCCTGCCCGACGGGCACGTCACCGACGTCCCCGGCCTCTCCCGCACCCGCCAACTGCGCGCCCTGGGCAACGGCGTCGTCCCCCAACAGGGCGCAGCAGCCCTCCACCACCTCCTGACCACCACCCATCTGGCCCAGA
Source organism: Candidatus Streptomyces philanthi (assembly GCF_059553635.1). NCBI lineage: Bacteria > Bacillati > Actinomycetota > Actinomycetes > Kitasatosporales > Streptomycetaceae > Streptomyces > Candidatus Streptomyces philanthi. Next base: position 31,276 of record NZ_JCANQV010000015.1, on the reverse strand, counting down.
CGGACAGGGAGACGGCCGCATGACCGCGCACACCCCCCTCCGCACCGCCCTGCGCCTGGCCGCCACCGGCGTGCCGGTGCTGCCGCTGAGCCGGGGCAAGCGCCCCTTCCCCAACTGCCCGGCCTGCTCGGGTAGCACCTGTGGGGACCGCCCGCACATGAAGGCCGCGGGCCCCTGCCACTGTCCTGCCCCCTGCCATGGCTGGGCCGCCGCCACCACCGACCCCGCCGTCCTCACCTCCCCGGCATGGGCCCGCGCGTGGCGTGAGGCCGCAGCCGTCGCCTACCACCCCGGCGGCGCCGGACTCACCGTCGTCGACCTCGACGACGCCGCCGCCGTCGCATGGGCCCGCAAGAGCCTGCCGCCCACCCGGACCGTGACCACGACGCGCGGGGAGCACTGGATCTACCGCCGCGCCATGCGCTCCGCGAACAAGGTACGGCCCGGCGTGGACATCAAGTCCCGCCTGTCCTACGCCCGCTGGCTCGGACCCGGCACCGGCACCATGACCGACCTCACCGCGGCCGTCCGCGCCCTCGCAGGAGAAGAGACCACCCCCGCGCGAGGCGTGGTCTCTTCCGTCCGCGGGCGCACCACCTGGGACTGGACGGGGGCCACCGGGTGCCGGCACACCGAACGCTACGTCGTCACCGGCCTGGCACGCGGGGCGGACATGGTCCGCGCCTGCACGGAGTCCGGCGCCGGGTCGAAGGCGTACGGCGTCGCGTCCTTCATCGCCGCCCAGCACGCCGCCTGCCCCGGCCCGTGCGGCCTGGACAACCTCGCCGAGAGCATCGTCGCCGCAGCCGTCTCCGTCGGCGTCCCCGAACCGTACGCCCGACGTGCGGTCACCCGCGGCCTGGCCAGCAGCGCCGGGACGGCCGCATGAGCCCCCGCCGCGCCGGCCGCGCCGGGGTGGTCTCTTCCACCCCCACCCCACACCAGCCCGAACCCGCCACCCCGACCACACCCCGGACGACCATCGGCGCCCCGAAGGACGCCGCCCGTCAGGGCGTCCTTTCAGGTCCTGACCCGCACCCGGGCGACGGCCGTCACCCCGTCGCCTGGCTGCACATCACCGCACCCCGCGGCGCCCTCCCCACCGCCACCTCCAAGTGCTGCTGCGGCCGGGACCGGTTCGCCGCCGGACACGCCAAGGTCCACGCCCTCATCGACGACCACACCGCCCACCGGGACGTCTGCCCACAGCGCGCCCCATACCACGAGAGGACCAGCGCATGACCGCCTCAGACGACGACTCCATCGACGGCGCGGCCTTGTTGGACGAGGTCGAGCAGTTCCACCGCAGGTTCAACGCGTTCCCGACGGAGGCCGCCTACGTGGCTGTCGTGCTGTGGGACGCCCACACCCACATGCTCGACAGCTTCGACTCCACCCCCCGCCTCGCGTTCCTCTCCCCGGAGCCCGGCAGCGGCAAGACCAGGGCGCTGGAGATCAGCAGCACGCTGGTGCCACACCCCATGCACGCGGTCAACGCCTCCCCCGCCGCACTGTTCCGGGCCGTCGCCGACGAGGTCAGCCGCCCCGTCATCCTCTTCGACGAGATCGACACCGTCTTCGGCCCCAAGGCGAAGGACAACGAGGACCTGCGGGGCCTCATCAACGCCGGCCACCGCCGCAGCGGCGTCTCCTACCGGTGCCTGGGCGACGGCGGCACCCAGACCGTCGTCGCCTTCCCCTCGTACTGCGCCGTCGCCCTGGCCGGACTCGGCTCCCTGCCCGACACGATCCTGGCCCGCTCCGTCATCATCCGCATGCGCCGCCGCGCCCGCTCCGAGAGGGTCGAGCCCTACCGCCACCGCATCCACGAACCACAGGGCCACGCCCTGCGCGACCGCCTCGCCGAATGGGCCGCCCACACCCGCGACAGCATCGACGGGGTGTTCCCCGAGATGCCCGAGGGCATCACCGACCGCCCCGCCGACGTGTGGGAGCCCCTGCTCGCCATCGCCGACGCGGCCGGCGGACACTGGCCCGAACGCGCCCGCCAGGCTTGCGTCGAACTCGTCAACGCCGTCGACGAACACGACCGCGCCTCCGTCGGAGTCCGCCTCCTCACCGACCTGCGCGACCACATCTTCCCCGGCGAAACCGCCGTCTCCACCGTCGAGATCCTCCACCTGCTCAACAACCTGGAGGACTCCCCCTGGGGCGACCTCGACGGCCAACCCCTCAACGCCCGTGGCCTGTCCCGCCTCCTCCGCGAGTACGTCACCACCAAGGGCGACCCCATCAAACCCCGCACCATCCGCGTCGGTGGACAGCCCACCAAGGGCTACCGCCGCGACGACCTCACCGACGCATGGGAGCGCTACTGCCCACCCCCTCCCGAAACATCGGTTACATCGGTTACACCCCCCACTGAACACCCCCTGACCAGCGACGCCGCCGTAACCGATCCGGACACCCGTAACCGTTGCGCGACGGTTACGGCCACCCCCGCCCCGCTGTCCCTGTAACCGACCCGATCGGTTACACCGCAGCCATCGGTTACACAAAACCCGCCCCTGACCTGCGATGTAACCGACGTAACCGATGTAACCGCCCCCTGGGGACCGAAGCGTCGAAGGAGATTCCGTGCCGAGCGCACCCACCGACAGCCACGCCGACCTCCCGCCCCGCTACCTGACCCCCGCCGACCTCGCCGACCTCTTCAGCGTGCCGCTGGAGACCATCTACCAGTGGCGCAAGCGGGGCACCGGCCCGACCGGCTTCCGCGTCGGCAAGCACCTGCGCTACGACCCCGCCGCCGTCCGCGACTGGATCGACCAGCAGACCGCCCTCAATGCCGCCTGACACAACCGCAGACCCACCACCCGCAGGGGCGGAACCGTGTGGTTCCGCCCCTGCGGCATGCAGAAGGGACCACCGTCCGCATGGCCGGCCACATCCAAGACCGCTGGTACAAGACCGAGAAAGGCCCCGACGGCAAGACCAACCGCGTCAAGACCAACCGCCACGGCACCGGCAATCGCTACCGGGCCCGATACATCGGCCCCGACGGCACCGAGAAGTCCAAGAGCTTCCCCGACAAGCAGAGGCGCTTTGCCGAGCAGTGGCTGACCAAGACCGCCGCCGACATGACGACCGGCCACTACACGGACCCGAAAGCAGCCCGGCTCACCTTCGAGCAGTTCTCGAAGGGCTGGGTACAGACGCTGGCGACCGAGGTCAACAGCCGGAACGCGGCCGAGCGGCGGCTACGTCTCCATGCCTGGCCCTACATCGGGTCCCGTCCGCTCACCTCGTTCCAGCCTGGCCACGTCAGGACGTGGCTCAGCAAGCTCGAAGCCGCCGTGCCCGCAGCTGCGCACCGACTCATCATCTACGGAACCGTGTCAGCCGCCTTCAATGCTGCCGTTGACGACGGACTGATCCTCAAGAACCCGTGCCATGCTCGCTCAGTCAAGGCGCCTCAGCCCACTCCAAGCCGGGTAACGCCGTGGAAGGAACAGCAGGTGCACGACGTGCGACTGGCTCTGCCTGAGCGCTTCCGCGCTGCCGTCGATCTCGGGGCCGGGTGTGGTCTCCGGCAAGCTGAGATCTTCGGTCTGCCAGAGGATCAACTGGACTTCGACGGTGGCTGGCTCACGGTCCGGAACCAGGTCAAGCGGATCGGGGGGAAGTTCGTGTTCGCGCTGCCCAAGCGCCGGAAGATCCGGGACGTGCCCTTGCCTGCCTCTGTGGCCGAGAGGCTGAGGGCCCATATGGAGGCATTCCCACCAGTCAAGGTGACCCTGCCATGGGCAACTCTGGACGGGCCGCCGGTCACCAAGTCCCTCGTGTTCCCCAGCGCCACAGGCAGCCATGTGCGGGCCAGCACCTTCGATGACACGTACTGGAAGCCCGCTCTCGTCTCGGCAGGTATCATCCCCGAGCGTGAGCCCGGCGAGCGTCACCAGGCCGCCCGGGAACACGGGATGCACGCACTGAGGCACTACTACGCTTCCGTCCTCTTGGACGCCGGCGAAAACATCCGAGCCGTGAGTCAGTACCTGGGTCACAAAGATCCCGGCTTCACGCTTCGGGTGTACACCCACCTGATGCCCAGCAGTGAGGGGCGGACGCGGAAGGCCGTAGACGACGCTCTTGGGGCCGCCTGACGGCCCAGAGACGGCCCCGGCACTCAGGCAGAACCCCGGTCGCAGCGGAACACGCTGGTCAGGCCCCTAGAACCTCGATTCGAAGGAACTTCGTGTACTTCTACCCGATCTACACGGGCCTGCCGATCCCCAAGTCGGCGTGGCACCAGAGGATGTGGCTGGACACGTGGGTTTAGGGGCAGCGGCCGGGGCGCGGCGCCGGAGCCGCGGCGACACGGCGCGGCGGGCGGGGCCGCCCCCACTCGCCCTGCCTTGGGCGACCGGGCCGGCGCCGGGCCGTATTCCGCCACAAGAGCCGGATGTTTCCTGCCCGTGGTGGCGGTATCCCTCGGGCATCGGAAGCCGCCGCCCCCGAAGCCGTCAGGTGCGGGATAGAAGCCACCCCGCTGAGGTGTTGCCGGTCTTCCCGGCCCCCTGGACTCCTTTGCCCAGGTGACACGCCGGAAAAGCCACGTCGGCATCTCCGGAGCGGCATTCCCCCCATCCCTTCGGGTCATTGGGCCACGCCATCGGGTCGGCGGCATCGGGGCAGTTCCGGCCGCCGGTTCGAGACGGCTCGTTCTCGTCCGTTCATGAGGTTTATGGGCGGCGCGTCACTAAGCTGAGTCGCGATCAAGAATTCAACCCGCAAAACTGCCGCGGGGCCGCTTGATCAAAAGCGACGAAAAAGCCTGGACAGGAGAAGGAAATGACTGCACCCCGGTCACTCGAAGCGCTCCCCGAGATGACGGAGTTCGAGTTCGAGAACCTCATCGACGCCATCGGGCACGACTCGATCGCCCAGGTGGCCGCCACGCGGCGCGGCGCGTCGCCCCGGCCGTACAGCCTGGTCGACGGCCTGCACACCAACACGCCGAACTTCTCGGACCTTCCGAGCGAAGCGAAGCAAGCCCTCCAGTACAGCAAGAACGAGCACCAGGCGAGAATCAAGGAGAACGAGGAGCACACGGCCCCCCTCGCGGAGAAGCGCTACCGGGGGGAAATGAGCAAGACCGACTTCGACAGCCTCATCGACGCCCAGACGCAGAAGAACATCGACGATTTCGCCACCCGCCAGAAGGCGCTCGCCAAGAAGCTGAAGGAGATCGGGAACAAGTACCCCGAAGCACGCTCCCTGCTGGTCCAGGCGTATCACAAGGTCAGCGAGTTCTTCAAAAACCTCTGGGACACCGTTGTCGAGTTCTTCAAGGAATTGATGCACAAGCTGGAAAAGCTGTGGAATAAGGTGAAGGAATTCTTCACGAACGCCTGGAACACAGTGAAGGCGTGGTGGGAGTCGCTGTAACACCCCGGCGACGGGTACCTCGTTTCGCCCTCGGCACGCCACGTCGGGTATCCGCGCAGAACACGCACCGCATCCGTTCGGCGCAGGCGGACCGCGGCGCGGCGGCCGGTGAGCGCGGGGACGACGAACGGGCGGCGGGGGCCAACGCCCCCGCCGTCCCCGCACGTCGGCGATTTTCCGCTTGTCACCGTCTGTCGAGACCGTGTCACCGGACCGTGGCCTGATCGAGATTCATCCGGTCCCCGCGTCCCATAGAGTGCGGGGCACGTCCTTGTGCACTCTGCGGGGACGAGGATCCGGGAGGGGAATCGCGGCATGCGCCGAGAGGTGAAGTACGGGCTGATCGGCGGATCGGCGGCCCTGGTCGCGGGGGTGGCCGGCGGGTTCGCCCTGTTCGGTGGTCCGGGTGGCGGGGACGGTCCGCAGGCGGTGCGGGCGGACGCCGCGATGGGTGCGCCGGAGGTGCCGACCGGTCCGCTGTCCGCCAAGGAGGTCCGGGCCACGGCGGACGGCTTCCTCACCGCCTGGCAGTCGGCCGACGCGGAGAAGGCGGCCGGGCTGACCGACGACCCCGGTACGGCGCGCAAGGCGCTCGCGGACTTCACCAAGCAGGCACGTTTCTCCTCGTTCCGCGTCCAGCCCGGTACCCCCTCGGGCGAGAGCGTCCCGTACACCGCCACCGCCCAGATCTCCTACAAGGGCCGCACCGCGCCCTTCACCTACCGCGCCACCCTCCGCCTCACCCGCGACAAGACCACCGGCGAACCCCGCGTCGGCTGGCGGCCCGACACCCTCCACCCGGGCCTGGGCAAGGGCGACGTGCTGCGCACCGGCGAGGCCGCCGCGCCGCCGATCAAGGCCGTGGACCGGAACGGCAAGGAACTGACGCCCGAGGAGTACCCGGAGCTGGCGGGCATCCTCGCGGGACTGCGCGAGCGTTACGGCGACAAGACCGACGGCACGCCCGGTATCGAGCTGGTCGTCCGCCACGCCAAGGGCCCCAAGGACGGCGGGAAGAAGGACCGCACGCTCAAGGTGCTGTCCAAGGGCACGCCCGGCACGCTGCGGACCACCCTCGACGCCACGCTCCAGAAGGCGGCGCAGAAGGCGGTCGCGGGCAAGGACAAGGCCGCGATGGTGGCGCTCAAGCCCAGCACCGGCGAGATCCTGTCCATCGCCAACGCGCCCGCGAAGGGCTTCAACGTCGCCACCCAGGGCTCGCTGGCCCCCGGTTCCACGATGAAGATCGTCACCGCGGCGATGCTCATCGACAAGGGCATGACCTCGCCGGGCAAGGACCACCCGTGCCCCAAGTACGTGACGGTGGGCGGCTGGAAGTTCCAGAACCTCAACGAGTCCGAGATCAAGAAGGGCACCTTCTCCCAGAGCTTCGCCGCGTCCTGCAACAACGCCTTCATCGGCAAGGCCAAGGACCTCTCGGACGACGATCTGACCAAGGTGTCCCGGGACGTCTTCGGCATCGGCCTGGACTGGCAGACCGGCATCCCCACCTTCGACGGCGCGGTGCCCGTCCAGCACGACGCGCAGATGGCGGCCTCGCTCATCGGTCAGGGCGGGGTGCGGATGAACCCCCTCACCGTCGCCTCGCTCTCCGCGACCGTCCAGTCCGGCACCTTCCGCCAGCCCTACCTCGTCTCCCCCGACCTCGACCACCGCACCCTCGCCAAGGCCCCGCGCGCCATGAAGAAGGAGACCGCGGCGGCGATGAAGGCGCTGATGCGGACGACGGCCACGGCCGGTACGGGCGCGCAGGCGATGTCCGGGGTCAGTGGTGACATCGGCGCCAAGACCGGTTCGGCCGAGGTCGACAACCAGAAGAAGCCCAACGCCTGGTTCACCGCCTACCGCGGTGACCTCGCGGCGGCGGCCGTCGTCCCGGCGAGCGGCCACGGTGGCACCAACGCGGGGCCGCTGGTCCGCGCCGTCCTCACCGCACGCTGACGTACGGGGGTCCGGCCGTTCACCGGACCGGACCCTCGCCCCGCCCGCACGCCGTTCGTTAGCGTGCGGGCATGAACGATTCCGTCTCTCCTGCCCCGTCCGCCACCAGCTCACCGGCTCACCCCCGCTTCGCCGAAGCGCTGCGGGAGTTGGGCCTGGACGTCGAGGTCCGCCGCTTCCCCGACGCCACCCGCACCGCCGCCGAGGCCGCCGCCGCGATCGGCTGCGAGCTCTCCCAGATCGTCAAGTCCCTGATCTTCGCGGCCGACGGCGAACCGGTACTGGTCCTGATGGACGGCTCCTCCCGGGTCGACGTGGAACGCGTCCGCGCCGAACTGGGCGCCACCCGCGTCACCCGGGCCGACGCGACGGTGGTCCGCGAGACCACCGGCTACGCCATCGGCGGCGTACCGCCCTTCGGGCACCGCACCCGCACCCGCGTCCTGGCCGACAGCAATCTGCTCGCACACGACATCGTCTGGGCCGCCGCCGGCACCCCGCACACCGTCTTCCCGCTCGACCCGGCCTCGCTGGTCTCGTACGCGCGGGCCCGGGTGGCGGACGTCCGCGAGCGCAGCGCATGACGCCGCTCGTCGTCGCCGCCGTCCTGCTCGCCGCCTTCACCCACGCCAGTTGGAACGCGCTGGCCCACGGCATACGTGACCAGTTGCTGGCCTTCACCCTCGTCGGCACCGGGGGCATCCTCTGCGGGGTCGTGGCGCTGCCGTTCGTTCCGCTTCCGGCCGCCGGGGCCTGGCCGTTCCTGGTGGCGTCCGCGCTGCTCCATCTCGCCTACCAGGCCCTGCTGATGCAGTCGTTCCGGCTCGGTGAGTTCGGGCAGATGTACCCGATAGCGCGCGGTACGGCGCCGCTGGTCGTCACCGTCCTCGCCGCGGTCTTCGCCGGGGAGGTCCCCGGCCCCTGGGGGCTCGCCGGTGTCGCCCTGGCCTCCGCCGGTCTGCTCGGTGTCGCGCTGTGGGGCATCCGCGGCGCGGCCGGCTCCGCCGCCTCGCGCCGTCCGGCGCTGCTCGCCGCGGTCGCGACCGGCCTCGCCATCGCCTCGTACACCACCGTCGACGGCCTCGGCGTGCGCGCCTCCGGCAGCGCCGCCGGCTACACGGCCTGGCTGATGCTCCTCCAGGGCCTGCCCATCCCCCTCGTGGCGCTGGCCGCCCGCCGGGGCCGACTGCTGCCGGAACTGCGGCCCATCGCGGTGCGCGGCCTGCTCGGCGGCGCCCTCTCCGTCCTGGCCTACGGCCTCGTCCTGTGGGCCCAGACCCGTGCCCCGCTCGCCCCGGTGGCGGCACTGCGCGAGTCGTCGATCATCGTCGGTGCCGCCATCGGGGCCGTGTTCTTCAAGGAACGGTTCGGCGCGCCCCGCATCGCGGCGGCGGGGCTGATGGTGGTGGGGATCGGGTTGATGCTGCACGGGGCGTGAGGGACGCGGGGCGTTCCGTCTCATTCCCCGCGCAGGGCCCGCCGCAGCTCGGGGTGGGCGATGAGCACCCCGCCGTCGACGGGCAGCGTGACGCCGGTGACCCAGGCGGCGTCCTGGGACGCGAGGTAGGCGACGGCCGCCGCGATGTCGTCGGGGCGTCCCACCCGTCCCAGCGGATAGGCGGCCACGGCGCGTTCCAGGGCGTGCGGCCGGTCGGCCCAGCCGGGGGTGTCGACGGTGCCGGGCGCGACGAGGTTGACGCGTACGCCACGGGGCGCGGCATGGCCGGCGAGGGTACGGGTCAGTCCGGCCAGGCCCGCCTTGGCGGCGCTGTACGCGTGGTTCCCGAAGTCCTGGAGGCCGTTGACGGAGCCGATGTTGACGATCGCGCCGCGCCCGTCGGCGGCGGCCAGATGCGGCAGGGCGGCCCGCGCGCAGCGGAAGGCGCCGCCGAGGGTGATGTCGAGGTCGCGCTCCCAGGCGTCGTCGGGCTGGTCCTCGAAGAGGGGGGTGTCGGGGTGGCAGCTGTGGGCGCTGTTGACGAGGACGTCCAGCCGTCCGAAGGTCCGTACGGCGTGGTCGACGGCCGCCTCGACGGCGTCCCGGTCCGCCACGTCGCAGGCCAGCGCCTCGGCCGCACCACCGGTCTCCCGGATGTCCGCCGCCACGCGTGCGGCGCGTTCCCCGTCGGCGTCGGTGACCAGGACGCGGGCGCCCTCCCCCGCCAACCGTCGCGCGATCGCCTCGCCGATGCCCCGGCCGGCGCCGGTGACGAGTGCTCCGTATCCCTCGAACCGCCTCATGCCAGCGCCCCCGGCCCAGCTCGTCGTGGTTGCCGTCGCTGTAGTGTGCCCTGGCTCCGGAGGGGCGGGGGAGACCTCGTACGCACCGATTTTCACTGCCGCACCGGGCGGCGGCGGTGCGGCGGGCGGAGTGCTCGGCGCGGCTCCTGGTTCCGGATCTGGCCGCCGGCCGGGCGTGCCTCCTCCCGGTCGGTCCGGTCCCGGGCGCGCCGCAGCCGCGCGAGGTCGTCCGGTCGGTGTCCGCCGGTCACCTCCGCGAGGTTGCCACGACGCCCTCAGCCCTCCGTCCCCGAAGCCGCCACCGCCTTGACCAGGGCCTGCGCCCGCGGGTCCGCCGTGACATTGCGCTGCATGCCGTTGGTGACGTAGCCGAACGCGGTGCCGCTCTCGGGGTCGGCGAAGGCGAGGGCGCCGCCGCGGCCGGGGTGGCCGAAGGAACCGGGGGCGAGGAGCGGGGCGGCGGCGCCGTGGAGCATGAAGCCGAGGCCGAAGCGGGTGCTGACGACGAGGGTGCGGTCCGGGCCGGCGGATTCCTCGGTGCGGGCGAGGGTGAGGGTGGCGGGGGCGAAGAGGCGGGGGTGGCCGTCGACGGGGCCGATCAGCGCGGCGTAGCAGCGGGCCAGGGAGCGGGCGGTGGCGATGCCGCCGGAGGCGGGCAGCTGGGCGGCGCGGTAGACGGGGTCGTTCTCGTCGGGGGCCGGGGTGATGGCGGCGAAGGCGCGGCTGGTGAGGGAGGACGGGTCGCGGTAGGCGTCGACGACGGACTGCTTGGCGCGGACGCGCAGGCCGGACGAGGGGGCCGGCTGCGGCGCGGCGATGTCGGCGAGGCGGCCGGCGCGGGAGCGGGCCGCCTCGGGCAGGCCGATCCACAGGTCGAGGCCGAGCGGCCCGGATATCTCGCCGGCGACCCAGTCACCGAGGGTGCGGCCGGTGACCCGCAGGACGAGTTCGGTGAGCAGCCAGCTGTAGGTCTGGGCGTGGTAGCCGTGGTCGGTGCCGGGGGTCCAGGCGGGGGCCTGGGCGGCGAGCGCGGCGGGACCGCTGGTGCCGTCGACGGCCTGGGCGGGGGTGAGGGGGGTGTCGAGGACGGGGAGTCCGGCGCGGTGCGACAGCAGGTGCCGGACCAGGACGCGCTCCTTGCCGGCGGCCTTGAACTCGGGCCAGTACGTGCCGACGGGGGCGTCGAGGTCGAGGTGTCCGCGCTGGTGGAGCAGGAGGGGGACGAGGGCGGCGATGCCCTTGGTGGCGGAGCGGATCACCTGGGCGGTGTCCTCCTGCCAGGGCGCGGCGTCGGGCGCGGGCCGCCAGGGACCGTCGGACGCGGCCGGGGCGTGCCCGTCGGGGCCGCCGTCGCCGTGCTTGACGCCCGCCCAGAGGTCGACGACCTTGCGGCCGTGGCGGTAGACGGCCACCGCCGCGCCGCGTTCGCCGCGCCGCGCGAAGTTGGCCGCGAAGGCGTCCCGGACCGGCTCGAAACCGTCCTCGACCGTGCCCTGGACGTCCACCACTGTGTCCCGCTTCCGTTCTTCCGCCGCTCCGATGACCCATCCATGGTGCCTCTCGTGGATCAGTGCTGATGACCGGGGCGGCGGTCCGTGGTGTTCGTCACAGCGATCCGGAACCCCGCACCGAAGAGATGTTCGATACGGGGCGGTGGTGGTGTCCCGGCCGAGTTGCCGCCCCCGGGTGGTGCCGAAACGATGGGTGGGTGAGCGACGCACGCGAGACCGTCGGACCGCAGCCGCAGACCGTCGCGCCCCGCGGACGGCTGCGCCGGATGCCCACCGCGCGGGAACGGCCCCCGGGCTCGTACCTGCGCTACCCCCACCTCCACGGGGACACCGTCTGCTTCGCCGCCGAGGACGATCTGTGGGTCGCCCCGATCCCCCCGGCGGGCAAGGAGCCGGACCGCGCCTGGCGGCTGACGGTCGACCGCACCCGTGTCGGCCACCCCCGTTTCTCCCCCGACGGCCGGTACATCGCCTTCACCACTTGGCGCAGCCTCGACCCGGAGGTCCATCTGGCGCCGGTGGACGGCGGTCCGGCCCGGCGGCTGACGTACTGGGGCAGTACGGACGCCCGGGTGTGCGGCTGGACGCCGCCCGACGAGGACGGGGTCTCCCAGATCCTGGCCGTCGCCTCGCACGGCCAGCCCTTCTCGTACTTCTCCTGGGCCTACTCCCTGCCGACCGACGGCAGTCCCGGCCGCCGGCTGCCCTGGGGCCCCGTCTCGGACATCGCGGTCGGCACGGTGGACGGGCAGCACCGCACCCTGCTGCTGACCGGCAAGCCCCCGCACGAGCCCGCCTCGTGGAAGCGGTACCGGGGCGGCGCGATGGGACGGATGTGGCTGCACGGCACGCGTCTGGTGCCGGAGCTGTACGGGCATCTGGACGCGGTGATGTTCGTCGGCGGGCGGATCGCGTTCCTCTCCGACCACGAGGGCGTCGCCAACGTCTACTCCTGCCTCCCCGACAGCACCGACCTGCGCCGCCACACCGACCACGCCGACTTCTACGCCCGGCACGCCTCCACCGACGGCTCCCGGATCGTCTACCAGTGCGCGGGCGACCTCTGGCTGATCGACGACCTCGCGGCCGACGCGGTACCCCGCAAGCTGGCCGTACGGCTGGGCGGGCCGCGCGCCGGGCGCCGTACGTACCAGGTGCCCGCGGGCGGGCACCTCACCTCGCTCGCGGTGGACACCACCGGGCGGGCCAGCGCCGTCGGCGTACGCGGCAGCCTCTACTGGCTCACCCACCGCGACGGCCCCGCACGCACCCTCCACGACGTCCCCGGGGTGCGGGTGCGGCTGCCGCGGATGCTGGGGGCGTCCGGGAGGATCGCCTACGTCACCGACGCGGAGGGCGAGGACTGCGTCGAGATCGCCGATCTGCCGCGGGCGGGCGGCCCGAGCGCGCCGCGCCGGGTCGCGGTGGGGGCACTCGGCCGGGTCCACGAGCTGGCGGCGGCGCCGGACGGCGGGCGGCTCGCGGTCGCGTCGAACGACGGGCGGCTGCTGCTGGTGGACACCGGGCTGTCCGAGGAGGAGACGGCGGGCGCGCCCGGGGAGGCGGGCACGGAGGTGACGGAGTTGATCCGCTCGCTCAACGGCCCGGTGCGCGACCTCGCGTTCTCCCCCGACTCGGGATGGCTGACCTGGTCGCAGCCGGGCATCGGCCGGTCGCTGCGGCAGATCCGGATGGCGCGGCTGACCGACCACACCGTCGTGGACGTCACCAACGGCCGGTTCGAGGACGAGCAGCCGGTGTTCACCCGCGACGGCCGTTATCTGGCGTTCCTGTCCTGGCGCGGCTTCGACCCGGTCTACGACGTGCACACCGGTGACCTGTCGTTCCCGCTGGGCTGCCGCCCGTACCTCGTCCCGCTGTCGTCGGCGACACCGTCGCCCTTCGCACTGTCCCCGGAGGGGCGGCCGGCGGCGGGCGGTCTGGACCCGGTGGAGAACCCGCCGCCCGTGGAGGGGCCGGTGCTGGTGGAGGTGGAGGGGCTGGCGGAGCGGGTGACGCCGTTCCCGGTGTCCGCCTCCAAGTACTCCTCACTGCGCCCGGTCAGCGGCGGCGGACTGGTCTGGCTGCGCTGGCCGATCTCCGGCGCGCTCGGGGAGACCTTCGCCAACCCGGCCGACACCACCGGCCGCCCCACCCTCGAACACTTCGACCTGGTCAAGGCCCGGCGCACCGAACTCACCAGCGCCCTCGACGCCTTCGCGCTGTCCGGCGACGGCACCCGTCTGGTCGTCAACGACGGGGGCGATCTGCGGGCCGTCCCCGCGACCGAGCCGGCGGACCCGGACACCACCGTGTACCTGGACACCCGGCGCATCCTGCACGAGGTGGACCCGGGGGCGGAGTGGCGGCAGGCGTACGAGGAGGCGGGCCGGATCATCCGCGCGTACTTCTGGGAGCCGCGGATGTGCGGGATCGACTGGGACGAGGTACTGGCGCAGTACCGCCCGCTCGTCGAACGGGTCGCCTCCCCCGACGAGTTCGCCGACCTGCTGCGCGAGGTACTGGGCGAGCTGGGAACCTCGCACGCGTATGTCACCGGCGCCCGGCGCAACGAGGGCCCGCCGCACTACCAGCGCGCCATCGGCCTGCTCGGCGCCAACTTCGCACGGCGCGACGACGGGTGGACGGTCCAGCGCATCCTGCCCGGCGACTCCTCGGACTCGCGGGCGCGCTCCCCGCTGGCCGGGACCGGCATCCGGGAGGGCGCGGTCCTCACCCATGTGGACGGCCGGCCGGTGGACCCGGTGAGCGGCCCGTACCCGCTGCTGTCCGCGGCCGGCGGCACCACCGTGGAACTGACCTTCCGGCAGCCCGCCGGCGAGGGCGCGGCGGAGGGCCCGACGCGGCGGGTCGCGGTCGTGCCCCTGGTCGACGAGCGGCCGCTGCGCTACCAGGACTGGGTCGCCAAACGCCGTGAGGTCGTACGGGAGTTGAGCGGCGGCCGGTGCGGCTATCTGCACATCCCGGACATGGGCGGCTCCGGATGGGCGCAGTTCAACCGCGATGTGCGGATGGAGGTCTCACGGCCCGCACTGATCGTGGACGTACGGGGCAACGCGGGCGGCAACATCTCCGAGCTGGTCATCGAGAAACTCACCCGGACGATCATGGGCTGGGACCTCACCCGCGACGCCCAGCCCGTCTCGTACACCAGCAACGCCCCACGCGGCCCGGTGGTCGCGGTGGCCGACGAGATGACCTCGTCGGACGGCGACATGATCACCGCCGCGTTCAAACTGCTGGGCATCGGCCCGGTGGTCGGCATGCGGACCTGGGGCGGCGTGGTCGGCATGACCGGACGGCACCGGCTCGGCGACGGCACCATGATCACCGTGCCGATGAACGCCGCGTGGTTCCCCCTATACGGCTGGGACATCGAGAACCACGGCGTCGTCCCCGACCTGGAGATGCCCCGGACCCCCCTCGACTGGGCCGAGGGCCGCTACCCCCAACTCGGCCTCGCCGTCCGCACCGCCCTCGACCTCCTCGACCGCCACCCGGCCGCCGTCCCCCCCGACCTGTCGGACGTCCCGGACCGGCGACGGCCGGGGCTTCCGCCGCGAGGGGAGTGAGACGCGCCAGGCGTGACGCGGTCCGAATGCGCGGGGCGCGCGCCGGTGTGCGCGGCCGGACGCGCGCCCCGCGCTGCTACCGGCGGGTGGCGCGCGCCTCTTCGTCGGCCGCGCCGCCCGCGCCGACCAGGCCGACCCGCCGGCCGTCGAGGCGGCCGCCGAGGCGTCGCATCTCGCGCTGGCCCACCGTCCCGATGAGCGAGGGGAGGTAGCCGCGGACGGACTGCATGCCGCGCAGCCACCACTGGCCGTAGACGTGGGGGGCGCGGCGTTCGATGCCCGTGACGATCCGTTCGACGGCGGGGCCCAGGGGATAGGTCTTGTTCGACGGCCAGGGCAGCCGGGAGCGCAGTTCGCGCATCACGTCGTCCTGGTCGGCGCCGCGCACCATGTCGGTGTCGGTCCAGCTGAGGTAGCCGACGCCGACGCGTACGCCCTTGTGGCCGACCTCGGCGCGCAGGCTGTGCGCGAACGCCTCGACCCCCGACTTGGAGGCGCAGTACGCGCTCATCAGCGGGGCCGGGGTGAGCGCCGCCAGGGAGGCGATCTGGAGGAAGTAGCCGCGGGAGGTCGTCAGGGCGGGCAGGAAGGCGCGGCCGGTGACGGCGCTGCCGATGAGGTTGACCTCGATGACCCGCCGCCAGGCGTCGGGGTCGGAGCCGGCGAACGGTCCGCCGGTGGCGACCCCGGCGTTGGCGACCACCACGTCGGTCTTCCCGAAGCGCGCCGTGACCTCGTCGGCGACCTGGGCCATCGCCGTGTGGTCGGTGACATCGGCGTGCCAGTGGTGCGCGGGGCCGTGGAGGGAGGCGGCCACGTCGCGCAGCGCGTCCGGTTCCAGGCCGACGAGGGCGAGGGTGGCGCCGCGCGCCGACAGTTTGCGGGCGAGCAGCGCGCCCACGCCGCGTGCCGCGCCGGTGACGACGACGACCTGTCCCCGCAGGTCCGTGCCTCCGCGTCCGCTCATGCCGCCTTCTCCTTCTTGCGCCGGGTGGTGGTGTCGTGCGCGGGGACGGCCGGTGCCGTCGCGCCGGTGAGGTGGGCGGTGACGAGGTCCCGCAGCCCGGTGATGATCACGTCGGGGACCTCCAGGGGCGTCATGTGCCCCACGCCCGGCAGGACGGTCAGCCCCCGGCAGTCGGGCAGGACGGACGCGATGCGCCGGGCGTGCGCCCAGGGGGTGAGCCGGTCGGCGGTGCCCGCGACGACCACCGTCGGCAGGTCGAGGCGGGAGGCGCCGCGGATCTCCTGGAGGCCGGCCAGGACCCGGCCCCAGCGGGAGCGGACGCCGGGCCGGCAGGCGTAGACGATCCGGGTGCCGGCCTCGATCTGTTCGGCGGTGGCGCCGGGGCCCATCGTCACATAGCGCGTGATCTTCTTACCGAGTGCGGTGACGGGGCCCAGCGGGACGCGTGTGGTGAGCATCAGGGTGTGGGCGAGGTGGCGGGCGCGGCGGCCGGGTACCGGGATCACCCGTGCCTCGGCGGGCAGTTCGGCGGCGCCGGTGCTGCACAGCAGGGCGGCGGCGGCGCGGGCGCGCAGGGCGGGTCGTTCGGCGGCCGCCATGATCGTCATGCCGCCCATGGAGTGGCCGCCGACGACGGCGCGTTCGCCGGGCTCCAGGGTGGCCTCCAGGACGGCGACGAGGTCGTCGGCGAGGGCGCGGGTGCCGTAACCGTCCGGGCCGACGGCGGGGGTGCGGCCGTGGCCGCGCAGATCGTAGGTGATCACCTTGTGGTCGGCGGCGAGGTCGCGGACGACCGGGGCCCAGAAGGCGGTGGAGCAGGTCCAGCCGTGCACCAGGACGACGGCGGGGGCGTCCTCGGGGCCGTGGATCTCGGTGTGCAGCGGGGCGCCGTCGGTGGAGACGACGGTCAGGGTGCGGCGGGGCGCCGGGGGCGCGTACCGCCCGGTGGTGACGTGTCCGGGCCTGCTCATGCGGCCACCTCCGTGGTCGTCGGGTCGTCGTGCCGTACGTGGGGGCGGGGGGTGCCGGCGGGCCGCAGCACCTCGTACTCGGCGAGGTCGACGCGGCGGGTGAGCCGTTTGAACTCGGCTGTGCTGCCGGGCCAGGCCGTGGTGTTGCGGCCGTTGGCGTCGAGGTACCAGCTGTTGCAGCCGGTGGCCCACACCGTGCGGCCCATCCGCTGCTGGACGAAGCGGTTCCAGGACCGTACGGCGGAGGGGCGGGCGCTGAGCGCGGTGCGGTCGCCGAGGATGTCGAGTTGGCGCAGGTAGTCGGCAAGATAGTTGAGTTGGGCCTCGATCATCAGGACCATGGAACTGTTCCCGAGACCGGTGTTGGGGCCGATGAGGGTGAGGAAGTTGGGGAAGCCGGCCGCGGTGGCGCCGCGCAGCGCCTCCATACCGTCCTTCCACTCCTCGGCCAGGGTGGTGCCGTGCGCGCCCGTCACCCGGTGGGCGATCGGCAGGTCCGTCACCCGGAACCCGGTCCCGAAGACGATGGCGTCCGCCTCCGTCTCGCTCCCGTCCGCCCCGATCAGCACATTTCCCCGCACCTCGCTCAGCCCTGCGGGGACCACGTCCACGTTGGGGCGGGCCAGCGCCGGATAGTAGGTGTTGGAGAGCAGGATGCGCTTGCACCCGATGCGGTAGTCGGGAGTGAGCTTGGCCCGCAGCTCCGGGTCCTCGACCGCGCGCCGCAGATGGCGTTTGGCCAGCGTCTCGACCAGGCCCAGTTGGTCGGGCCGCTTGGTGAAGGCGCTGACCTGGAGTTCTCGGACGCCCCACAGCAGGGCGCGGCGGGCGGCGCGGGTGGCGGGGACCTTGTCGTGCAGCCAGCGTTCGGCGGCGGTGATCTGCCGGTCGGCGCGCGGCAGTACCCAGGCGGGGGTGCGCTGGAAGACGGTGAGGCGTGCGGTCAGGGGCTGGATCTCGGGGACGATCTGGATCGCGGAGGCGCCGGTGCCGATCATCGCGACACGCTTGCCGCGCAGGTCGTAGTCATGGTCCCAGCGGGCGGAGTGGAAGATCTCGCCGGGGAAGGTGCCGATGCCCGGGACGTCGGGGGTCTTGGGGTCCGAGAGCGGTCCGGTCGCGGAGACGACGACATCGGCGGTGAGCGCGCCGGAGGCGGTCTCGATCTCCCAGTGCAACTGCTCGGTGTTCCACCGCAGGTTGAGAACCTCGGCGTGGAAGCGCAGGTGCGGGCGGAGCCCGAAGGTGTCGGTGAGGTGCTCCAGGTAGGCGCGGATGTGCGGCTGGCCGGAGAAGTTGCGCGGCCAGCGGGGGTTGGGGGCGAAGGAGAACGAGTACAGGTGCGAGGGGACGTCACAGGCGCACCCCGGGTAGGTGTTGTCCCGCCAGGTCCCGCCGACCGCTCCGGCCCTCTCCAGTACCACGAAGTCGGTGATCCCCTCGCGGCGCAGCCGTACCGCCGCGCCCAGGCCACCGAAGCCCGATCCGATCACCGCCACCCGTACGTGTTCCCGTTCGCGCCCGGCCATGCCTCGCCTCCCGAGTCCGCCTCGATCGCGCCAGCAATCACTGGCATGGTGGGAGCGTAGAGCAGTCCCGTACCGAGCGGTAGGGGTTGTACGACGGGAAGTTACCGCCGGTCGCACCCACGGCCGCCGGTCGCCCCCGCAGCCGCCGGACACCACCCGCATAGGGTGAACGGGTGGCAGCGAACGAGACCCCGCACGAGAAGCGCACGCAAGGCGAGTTCCGGACGGCCGAACTGGCCGAGAAGGCCGGCATCACCGTCCGTACCCTGCGCTTCTACCGCGAACGCAAGCTCCTGCCCGCGCCCCGCCGCGAGGGCAGGATCGCCTGGTACAACGAGCACCACCTCGCCCGGCTCCGCACCATCGCGGCCCTCCTGGAACGCGGCCACACCCTCGGCGGCATCGCCGAACTCCTCGCCGCCTTCGACAGCGGTCGCGATGTCGGCGAACTCCTCGGCCTGGACCCGTCCTTCGCCTCCCCCTGGTCCGAGGAGACCCCCGTCCGTCTCGCCCCGGAGGAGCTGGCCGACCACTTCAAGGACGACATCACCGCCGAGAACCTCGCCGCCTCCCTCGACATCGGCTATCTCGCGGTGGACGGCGAGGAGTTCGTCCACATCAGCCGCCGGCTGCTCGACGCCTCCGCCGAACTCGTCGCCCGCGGTGTCCCGCTGGCCACCGTCCTGCGCGCAGGACGCGAGGTCCGCTCCCATGTCGACGCCCTCGCCGACCTCTTCATCAACGTCATCACCACCCATGTCCTGTCCGGCCCCCTCGACCGCGTCACCTCCGGCCGCCCCCTCTCCCCCACCGAACTCGCCGACCTCTCCGACTCCGTCGAAAAGCTCCGCCCACTCGCCAAGGGCATCGTCGACGCCGAACTCTCCCTCGCCATGGACCGCCGCATCCGCGCCGCCTTGGGCGCCCGGCCCGGCAAGGAAGAAGGGGCGGGGAGGGACGAAGGGGCGGGGAGGGACAACTGAAACCGCCCCTCCGGCCCGGCAAGGAAGAAGGGGCGGAGAAGGACGGCTGAAACCGCCCTCTCCGCCCCCTCCACCCCTCGGCGCGCCTCTCCGCCTCCCGGCGGGCCCGGCTCCTACAGGTCGTACGCCACCGTCACCGGCGCATGATCGCTCCACCGCCGGTCGTAGCTCTCCGCCCGCTCCACGAACGCCTTCACCGCCCGCCCGGCCAGCCCCTCCGTCGCGAGGTGGTAGTCGATGCGCCAGCCCGCGTCGGTGTCAAAGGCCCGCCCCCGGTACGACCACCAGGAGTACGGCCCGTCCACGTCCGGGTGCAGGGCGCGGACGACGTCCACGTACCGGGCCTCGTCCAGGACCTGGGTGAACCAGGCGCGTTCCTCCGGCAGGAACCCGGCCTTCTTCCGGTTGGCCTTCCAGTTCTTCAGGTCGGCCTCCTGGTGCGCGATGTTCCAGTCGCCGCACACCAGCACCTCGCGCCCGTCCGCCGCGGCCCGCTCCCGCAGCCCCGCCAGATACGGCAGGAACTCGGCCATGAAGCGTTCCTTCTCGTCCTGCCGCTCCGTACCGACCTCGCCGGACGGCAGGTAGAGGCTGGCGACGGTCACCCCAGGAAGATCGACTTCGGCGTACCGCCCGCTCCCGTCGAACTCCTCCGACCCGAATCCCACCTGGACGCGGTCGGGCTCGCGCCGGGTGTAGAGCGACACCCCCGCACGCCCCTTCGCGGCCGCCGGAGCGTGCACCACATGCCACCCCTCGGGCTCACGAACTTCCCCCGGCAACTGCTCCGGCTCGGCCCGCACCTCCTGGAGGCACAACACATCCGCCTCGGTCTCCGCCAGCCACGGCAGAAACCCCTTCTTGGCCGCGGCACGCAGTCCATTCACATTCACGGTGGTCACGGTGAGCATTCCGGCACGATACCCATCAAACGGAGCGCGCTCCTCCGGCCTCGCGCAGCGGGCGGACCGAGGGGCGCGGCCCGTCCGCCCGGTGTTCTCGGCGCGACCAGGAGTGACGCACTGATCCCGCCCGCGTACGTGCGGCGCGACGGAGAGGCCGATCTCACATCGCCGGCTCCGGGCGGCCGACCTGCCACGCGCCTCCGGCCCGGCCGAGCGCCCCGGACGTCTCCGCTGCCCTCACGCCCCCTCGTCGCGGAGTTCCGGGAAGCCCGGCGGCGAGGCCCCTACCTCCGCAGAGAGAGGTAGGGGGCCGCCCGGCCGGAGCGCTCGCGTTCTGGCCGGCCGGGCGGCGCCACCTCATCTCTACGGGGGATGGGGCCAGTCATGTTGACGTACGAATCGCAGGCCGCCGGATCACAGGCCGTGTACCGGCACGACGAAGGGGAGGCCGAGGAGGCCCGCAGCGAACTGGCCGCCGCCCTCAAAGGCGTTGGCATCACGCTGCCGTCCCTCGGCGTCTCCGTCGGAGAGATCGCCGGGCGGGAGATCGCACTGGTGGATCTCAGCCGGTGCAACATCCCCACGACGCGGAAACTCGCCGCCGTACTACGCGAGTTCGCCGAACGACGCGACGAGTAACCACCTTCGGTCTCCTCACGGCCGGCCGATCGAAATCCCGGCCGTGAGGCGCCCTCCCCGAAATGGCGTGGGAGGGCGGGCCGTCCGGCGGGCGCTGTGGACCACCGGCCGGGCGGCCGCATCGGGGGCGACAAGAAAGAGCCGGCGAACCCGTGTGAGGCCCCGCAATGGCAAAAGAGAAGACCGGTAAGGAAAAAGGAAGCACCGCCGACCTCTCCGACAAGGTGAAGGCCGAGAAGAAGAAGTCCGACTACCGGACCGCGACCGGATCGGGGAAATGGGGATGCCCAAAATCCGCCGACGCCGACGCCTCCGGTTCTCGTACGACGGCCTCTTCTGGGGCGCCGTCTTCGTCTTCTTCTCCTGGGGCGGCGCCATGACCGTGGCCCTCCTGCTGGCCACCGGCACCCTCCGCTCCTGACAGCACAGTCCTCCCACCCCGGCGCGACAGCCCCCCGCGTCCGGGGCGGGAACCGGGTGGTGCACTGACGGTCACCACCCTGAGCCGTCCCCGCTGCGCTCGTCCAACAGCACCCCGCAGCGGGGACGGCCCCCTATCGCCCGGGGAACGCGGCAGCCGCAAGCCCGGCGGCACCACGTATCGGGGCATGGCACCCGATACGTCCTCGCACCCCGTTCCCCTTCCCCCGTACGATTCCCCGAATGGAGATACGCCCCGTCCGCTACGACGATCCCGACGCGACCAGGCTCGACGCGCTGGTCCAGCAGGAGTACGTACGACGCTACGGGGAGACCGACGTCACACCGCTCGACCCGGAGATGTTCGTCCCGCCTCGCGGCACCTACCTGCTCGCCTACGAGAACGGTGTCCCGCTCGCCACCGGTGGCTGGCGCCTCCAGGAGGACCTCACCACCGGCTACGCGCTCGGCGACGCCGAGATCAAGCGCATGTTCGTGGTCCCCGAGGCCCGCGGCCGGGGCCTGGCCCGCCGCATCCTGTCGGCCCTGGAGACGGACGCCCACGCCGCGGGCCGCACCCGCATGGTCCTCGAAACCGGCACCGAACAACCCGAGGCGATCTCCCTCTACACCTCGTGCGGCTACCGCATGCTCGACGAGACGGACAAGTTCGGCCACTACCGGACGTACGACGACAGCCGCTGCATGGTGAAAACACTGCGGAGGTGAGGGAGCGCCTTCCGATAGCGCCCCGCGCAGTCGGGGCACCCGACCGGTCCCTGGAAGCGGAAGGGCTTATTTTTTCGAGTACTCCAGAACGGACGCCATCAACAGGACCGTCCCGACGGCGCCCAGTACAAGGCTCCCGAGGAGACTCAGCAACCCTCGCCCCTCCACAAGGCCAAGAACGAATCCCACCAGGCCCGCGAAGGCAGCCAGACAGCCAAAGAGGATCACCGGAAACGCTCTAAGGTTCAGGAAAGAGCCAAGCAGCCCATTGAGATCCCGCAGGAGAGCAATCCCCTTGCTCCGAGGTCTACGCGACCGGTCCGTCCCCTCCACGGGTCTTCCCCTTCCCATACTCCCGGTTAAACTGATCCGGCGCTACGTTCAGGCTCTGCTTCTCTTTCTTCTCCGGGTCGGCTTCAGGCGTGTAGGCATAGTCGATGCCCGTCGCGGCGATGGCAACGGGCACGCCGAACACTTTCCCGGCCCCCTTGAGGATCCCACTGCCGATCTTGTTCACTGCAGATCCACCACCCGCACCCAGCTTCTGTCCTGTCGCTTGCGCCATCCCAGCGAGAGCATTCGGCGGGGTGCCACCTACGAAGTAGTTCCAGGCTTCCCCCCATCTGCCATGCAGTGCAGAATCTCCGGCGTTGATCCATGACTTGTAGCTGAAGAACTCCGCCACGGGTTTGACGGTGCCACTGCCCCAGGGCTCGGCACCCAGCGTGTGCACGCCGACGCTGGAAGGCTTTTGAGAGGCTCTCTTGTACGAGTTGATCGACGTGTAGACCTTGCCGTTGAATCCGCCCTCCGCTCTTCCCGCAGTGTTGCGTTGGAGCGCCTGAGAGGCGAGCTCGTCCGTTTCGTCCGCGTCGTCGAGGATCTTTTTGATCCTGCCGGTGAAGTCCTCGATCTTCGCTCTCTGCAGAGCGCGGAGTTCTTCGTTATCGGGGTCGCCCTGGTTCGGTAGGTCCTTGGTGATGTCGTTGCGGGCCTCGACACGGCCGGTACCACTGACCACCAGCCCTCGCCCCGGTGCCTCTCCATCGGCAATTTCGTGGAGGTCGGCCTTGCGTTTCTTCAGCCTGCTGTGGGCGTCGCGCAGGACACCCCGAACGCCCTTCGCCTCGGCGACTGCTTCCGTAAGCTCCTTATCGGCTTCCTCGATCTGCTGGGCTGCCATCACCGAGGCTAGGTCAGTGCTTTGCCAGCCAGCCTGTTGGAACGTTTTGGAGACATCGCGCGTGAATGCTTCGTCGAGGGCTTCGAGGTGATGGATCTGAGTTTCCCATGCCTCGATGGCGTTGTTCAGACCGTTCAGATCGAGGTGGTAGAGCTGCTCATACGTCACCATGTGCCGTCACCTCATCCGAAGGGAGTCGGCCTGGGCGCGGACTTGAAAGTGGCCGCGTTCTCATGCTCCGACCGCTCATAGTTGTCCGCGGTGGCAGAACACTTGGCATGTATCTCGCGTAAATTCCTGACGAGTCCAGCGACTTGTTCGTCCCAAGTTCCCGTCGTCTGGACCATGACCGCGCCCAACCTGCCGTCCCAGTTGGGACCTTTGAGGGCCGTAGCCGCGTGCACGGTCTCATCCTTGGCGCCACGCCCCTTGGTGTGCAGCTCGCCCGCGAGTTCCAAGGAGCTGTTACCGGACTGACGCAACTTCTCCGAGCTGTCGATCCGAGTGGTGCCACCTCCACTTTTCGAGTGGGGAGGGTTGGGAGTGGTTCCCCAAGTCATTACGTGATCCCCCTTCACGGCAATGATCTTTGCGGGCACGAGAGCCAACCTTCTGATCACCGGCACCCACCGGTGGCGATCGGCCACGTATACCAAGGTTGCCCTATTAGGCATTACATCCGCTCTGCAGATGACAATCAAGGAATATTCACGATGACCAACGGGCCAATGCGCTAGGCCAATTCCGGCCACAACAGCGTTAACGCCTGCCGACGTATCGATTGAGCACCGACCACCGCTGCCACGACCAGCTCCTTCCCTGTTCGCGGCAGCAAGAACCCGACCGGTCCGGTCCTGAGGCTCGCCTGCCGTCGTGGTCCCGCTGCGCGGGGAGCGTCCCCGCGCAGCGGGGTCGGTCAGATGCCGAACGGGGCGGCGTAGTGGACGGTGCCGCCGGGCAGCGGGTGGTCGGCGTTGAGAGCGAGGGCCATCAGGGCCTCGTCCGGGACGTCGATGGTCAGGCCGATGCCGTGGGCGGAGGCGCGGGTGAAGCCGAACCGGGGGTAGTAGGCCGGGTGGCCCAGGACGACGACATGGCGCTCGCCCGCGTCCTTGGCCGCCGCCAGGGCCGCCAGGACGGCGGCGGAGCCGACGCCGCGATGTTGGTACTCGGGCCGGACGGCGACCGGGCCCAGGCACAGGGCCGGGGCGTCGTCGATGTGGCAGCGGGTCAGCAGGGCGTGGCCGACGAGGTGGCCGTTCTCGTCCTCGGCGACGAGGGAGAGGCCGTCGAGCCAGGCGCTCGGGTCGGCGCGCAGGGCGTCGACGAGGTCGGCCTCTTCCGTGGTGGGGAAGGCGGCGAGGTTGATCTCGCGGACGGCGGCGATGTCGTCGTGGTTCTCGGCGCGGGTGATCCATGTGGTGCTCATGGTTGAGGAAGGTCCGTTTCGGGGTGAGGTGCGGGGTGTGGTGGCCGTCAGCCGGAACCGGGTCGTGCTCTCCTCGGTGGCCCACCGGTGGAAGCCGGACTTCTCCAGCACGCGGGTGGAGGACGGGTTCGCATGTTCCACGGTGGCGGACACCGTGTGGACGCCGGGCGCGGTGACGGCGAATGCCGCCAGGGCGCGGGTCGCCTCGGAGGCGTAGCCCCGGCCACGGCGGGAGGGCACGATGCCGTACCCGATCTCGACGACGCCGTCGCCGGGCGGCCAGAACAGGCCGATCGAGCCGACCACCGAGCCGCTTCCGCGCTCGATGACCAAGCGGTGGCCGTACGGGCCGAGCCAGGCGGGGTGTTGGTCGAAGAGGCCGGCGATCACACGATCGCCTTCGGCGGGGAAGTCGTCCGCCCAGTGCGGGAATCTGCTGCCATCGAGGACCGCGGTGGCCTCGTTCGTGGCCAGGGCCGGAGGACGAGACGTTCGGTGGTCAGGTCGCCGTGCGGGGGCGAAGAAGAGGGAGACACGTGTTTCTCCTGGTCGTGGGAACGACCCGGGCCGCGCTCCTGTCTATCGCGCGGGCCGGACGAGGGCATGCTGACGAGGGCCGACGGCAGCCATGGTCATCAACCTCCCCTGTCCTGTGCTCACGCGTCTGTCACGCCGGCGCGACGGTAGTAGCTGTTCCCTGGCCGGGGCAACACATTTTCGAATGCGCACGTGAACGGTCTTCTGATCGGAGTGCCGGTCCCAGGGAGTTCCCTCCCCCCGTGAGGGAACCCCTGGACGACTCGATGCGGCGGCCGTAACGGAACGATGCCGCGCAGCGCCGCTCAGCCGAGGGGCAGTTCCAGACGGGCCTCACTCCCGTTCGGTGAGCTGATGGTGGTGGTACCACTGCTGCCGTCCTCGCCCGCGAACGAGTACAGCGGGTCGCGGCTGTTGACGACCAGGGCGAGACGGTGGCCGGTCGGCAGGTCGTAGGCGGTGGGCTGGAGCTGCCAGCTGATGGTGCTGTTGACGTTCGGGGTCAGATCGGAGGCGGTGTACGGCTCGTGCGTGATGATCCTCGCGGGGGCGTCCGGGGGGACGTCGTACAGGTAGGCCACCAAGGTGGCGGCGTCCGTGCTGCTGCGCAGGGTCAGGTGCACGGTGGCGGCGCCCCTGATGCGCCGGGCCACGTCCCCTTGGCCGGTCAGCGGGTCGGTCGACCAGACCAGCAGGTGTGAGCGTTCGAACTCCGCCAGGTCGTAGGGCCTGGGGTTGCCGAACCACTCCTCCTGCCCGCTGTCCAGGAGGATGCCCGCGATGGCCTTGGTCAGGCTGCCGGCGGTGAAGTCCCGTGACCATCCGGAGGCCGGCTTGTCGGACAGCGCGCCGTCGCCGGAACCGTTGGCGCCCGTGAGGTACCAGGGCTCGCCGCCGGTGGTGACGTCGTCCCATGACGCGTGCGGCTCGCGGCGCGCCGGAACGGTGATCAGGTGGGTGCCGCCCGGGATGGGGCTGGTCCGGTAGGTGAACATGGTCTGGATGTTCACCGCCGGCCGGTCCGGCACGCCGTTGTCCTTGTCGAGCAGGTAGTGGTCCAGCCACTCGTACGCCTCCCGGACCGGCGCCCACAGCCCGGGGAACGGGACACCGCCCGGCAGGCCGGCCAGGCCGGCGCCCTCGGGGGCGCCGTGGTCGCCGATCCACACGTTCAGCCGCTTCGGCACGGTGAGCCGGTTGAACGTGTCGACCACCGAGCCGAGCGGGAACACGGTCTCGTGCCAGGTGTTCGAGAGGAAGGTCGGGACTCCGCGCTTGTTGGTGAGGTCCACGTAGGTCTGCGGGGAGCGCTTGGTGCCCCAGTCGACCACGGCGTCGAGGTTGCGGCCGCAGAGGAAGTCCTTGAGGAGTTGCTGGTTCTCCTCGTCGAACTTGTCCTCCAGCGGCCCGCCGGCGAGGTCGATCAGCGTCTGGACGGCTTCGATGTGCCGGGTGCCGTTGTGGTAGAGGCTGGTGGCGAGGTTGCCCCAGGTGCTCAGCGCGACGACGGCGGAGACGCGGCGGTGGGCCTGGTCGTGCGCGGCGGCCAGCTGGCCGATCCCGGAGCCGTAGGACTCGCCGAGGAAGCCGATCCGGGACGGGGCGAAGTACTGCTCCGCGAAGTCGATGACCTTCAGGCCGTCGGCACAGTCCTTGGGGCCCGCGACGTCGATGAACCCCTCGGAGGTGTACGGCAGGTTGGGGAAGCCGAGACCGCGCGGGGTGTAGGCGAGGACGTGGTAACCCCGCCGCGCCAGGGTGAGGTAGGAGTACAGGAAGATCAGCCAGCCCAGCGGATTCCAGCTGGCGGGCACGATCACGACCGGGTGCGGCTCCCCGTCGTTCAGTTTGATGGCGTACGCCGAGAGGCTGATGGTGCCCGGCAGGCCGACGGTGTCCGGCACGTCGATACGGAGGGACTCGAACGTGGTGCGCTGCCGGACGCCGGCCACCAATTCCTTCAGCTCCGGGGGGAGTTCGACGCCCGGTTCGCCCTGGAGGGCCGCGAGCAGGGCCCGGGACACGTTGACGACGGACGGGTTGACGGTGTGGCCGGGGCCCCAGATGCCGTTGGCGGCGATATCGGTGAGTGTCGCGTCGGCGATCGGCGGGATCGGTTCTCCAGCAGTAGCCATACGGGCACCTCTTTCCGTGACGAATGCGCGACCGTGGGTAACCCTGCCACTGAAGCGCCGGGCCTCGGCACCGGCGTCGCACGACACTCCCCGATAGGCGTAACCCGCCACGACATCGGGCAACCGGCGCGCTCCTCGTGGTTCAATCCGGCGCTCTTCGTGGCCCCATCGGCGCCCTTCCGCCCGCCGGACTCCGCCCCCCATACCGCGCCCCCTACCAGGGGCCGCCCTACCAAGGCCCACCCCGCCCCCCGGTTGACACCGCCCCCCACCCCACCCCCATACTCATTCCACTAATGAACTAGCTAATAGGGGGATCTGGTGAGTCACCCGAGCCCGTGGGCGATCGAGGCGGTCGGCCTGGGGAAGAAGTACCGCCGTGGCTGGGCGTTGCGGGACTGTTCGTTCCGGCTTCCGGCGGGGCGGGTCTGCGCGCTCGTCGGGCCGAACGGGGCGGGCAAGAGCACGCTGCTGGGCATCGCGTCCCGGCTGTCGACGGCGACGGAGGGCGAACTGCGGCTGTGCGGGGTGCCGGTGAGCGACCCGGCCGTGCTGCGGCACGTCGCGTTCCTCGCGCAGGACAAGCCGCTCTACCCACGCTTCACGGTGGCCGAGACGCTGCGGCTGGGCCGCGAGCTGAACCCGCGCTGGGACGACGCGCTGGCCACCCGCATCATCCGCTCGGGAGACTTCCCGCTCACCGCGCGGATCGGCTCCCTCTCCGGCGGGCAGCGCACCCGGGTCGCCCTGGCGCTCGCCTTCGGCAAGCGGCCCGAACTGCTGCTGCTCGACGAGCCGATGTCCGACCTCGACCCGCTGGCCCGGCACGAGCTGTCCGGGCTGCTGATGGCCGAGGCGGCCGAGAACGGCACCACCGTCCTGATGGCGTCCCACATCCTCGCCGAACTGGAGGAGATGTGCGACCACCTCCTCGTCCTCGCCGAGGGCCGGCTGCGGATGGCGGGCCCGGCGGACGACATCGTCGACGAGCACGCGCTGATCACCGGGCTGGCCGTGGACGGCGGGGTACCGGAGGAGCTGCGGCGGCGGCACACCGTCGTCGAGTCCCGGGTGAGCGGGCGGCAGTTCACCACCCTGGTCCGGCGCGGCGGGCCGCTCGATGACGGCTGGGAGGTGCGGTCCCCCGGTCTGGAGGAGGTCCTGCTGGCGTATCTGCGCTCGCGCGAAGCGCCGACGCTCGTCCTGGACGAGGCGGAGGACGGCGACGGGCGGGGGGCCGCGGCGTGAGCGGGACGGTGGCGGCCGGTACGGAGGGAACGACGAGTGGAGCGGGCGCGGTGAACGAGGCGGTCACGACGGACGGGAAGCGGCAGGAGGCCGCCGGGGCCGGGCGGCACGGCCCGTTCCGCGGCATGGTCTGGGTGATGTGGCGGCGCAGCCGGGGGACGATCCTGCTGTGCCTGGCCCTCACCGCGGTGACCTGCGCGGTCTTCGCGTACCAGCGCATCGGGCTGATGGAGTTCCTGGACGCGCACGGCGCCGCTTCGGACGCCGCGAACCGGAACCGCATGACGTTCCAGGACCGCTACAGCGACATGTTCAACGGCGACGCCGGGCTCCTGGCGTTCGTACCGGTCCTGCTGGGGGTCTTCCTCGGCGCCCCGGCGATCGCCGGTGAGCGGGAGTCGGGCACGATCCGGCTGGCCCTCACGCAGTCGTACGGCCGCGGCCACTGGATCGCCGCCGCGCTCGCCGTGCCGCTGGCCGTGACGCTGGTGTGCACCACCGCGCTGTCGGTCACCTTCCGGTGGCTGTGGGAACCGGCCCATGAGCTGGCGTTCTTCGGTGACTGGCTGACGGGCGGCGCGTTCGACACCACCGGGCCCGTGCCCGTCGCCATGGCGCTGCTCCTCGTGTCCTTCGGCATGGCCCTGGGCACGCTGCTCCGTCGGACCGTGCCGACGATGGGGCTGACCCTGGTGACGGCGGCGGCCGGCGCCCTCGCCTGGAGCAAGCTCCTCCCGGTGCTGGGCACGCTGCGCCGCGCGACCGCGCCGATCAACAGCGGCGGCCCCGAGATACCGGCGGGCGCCGTGGAGGTGGACGCCTGGCGGAGCACCGCCGACGGCACGCTGTTCGGCCTCAATACCTGCTCCGACGACGAGACCGGCGCCTGCCGCGCGAAGCTGGGCATCGTCAACGACGTCACCGAGTACTTCGACTTCGGGCAGATGACGGGAATGCAGTGGACGGGTGCGGCGATCCTGCTGGCACTGGCCGCGGTGGTGCTGGGATTCGTGGTGTGGCGGGTGCGCCGGTGGCCCCTGTGAGTGACGGCAGAGCCGTGACCTGCCCGGACGGCACACCACGGCCCGCCGGCGCTTTGACACCCGGGCCGGGCGGGCCGATCATCGAGCCGGTAGCGGCGGGCCGGGACACGGCAGGGGCGGGAGGACGGTGAGCGTCATGGAGTTCCGCATCGACCGGCGCAGCGGCGTCGCCACGTACCTCCAGATCGTCCACCAGGTCCAGCAGGCCCTGCGGCTCGGCATCCTGGTGGAGGGCGACCGGCTGCCGACGGCCGCGCAGGTCGCCGCCACGACGAAGGTCAACCCGAACACCACCCTCAAGGCGTACCGGGAGCTGGAACGCGAGGGCCTGGTCGAGCCGCGGCCGGGCCTGGGCACCTTCGTCAGCCGCACCCTCGCCCGCCCCCGCTCCGACGCCGACGCGCGGCTGCGCGAGGAGCTGGGGGCATGGATGGACCGGGCCCGCGGCCAGGGCCTGGCCCGGGAGGACGTCGAGGCGGTGCTGAACGCGGTACTGGAGGAGCGCTACCCGCACGGCACCACGGTGGCGCCGCCGTCCTCCCAGCGAAAGGCACCGCGATGAGCTATTCGGTCGGACAGGTCTCCGGCTTCGCGGGGGTCACGGTGCGCACCCTGCACCACTACGACAAGACCGGACTGCTCTCCCCCAGCGACCGCAGCCCCGCCGGCTACCGCCTCTACAGCGACACCGACCTCGCCAGGCTCCAGAAGATCCTCTTCTACCGGGAGCTGGGCTTCCCGCTCGACGAGATCGCCGTCATCCTCGACGACCCGGACGCCGACCCCCTGGACCATCTGCGGGCCCGGCACCGCCGCCTCACCGAGGAGATCACCCGGTTGCGGCGGCTCGTCGAGGTCGCCGAGCAGGCGATGGAGGTGCAGCGGACCGGGGTGCGGCTGACGCCGGAGGAACGGTTCGCGGTGTTCGGCGAGGTCGCCTTCGACCTCAGCTACGCCACCGAGGCCCAGCTCAAGTGGCACGACAGTGAGGGGTACCAAAGCGCGATGGCGCGGGCCGGTACCCACTCCAAGGAGGACTGGGCGCGGCTGATGGCCGAGGCGGCGCGGTGGCGGCAGCGGCTGCTCGCCGCGTTCGACGCCGGTGAGCCCGCGGACGGTACGGCGGCGATGGACCTCGCCGAGGAGCACCGCGCGCATCTCACCCGCTGGTTCACCGACTGCCCCACCGACATGCACGGCCGTATCGCCGACGACTTCGCGGCCGATCCGCGGGCCTTCGCGCTCCTCGTCCCGCCGCCGGAGCAACGTCCCGGCCTCGCCGCGTATCTGCGTACGGCGGTGCACGCCAACGCGGTCCGCCAGTCCCCCGCCCTCCCGGAGGAACGATGAAGATCCTGATCACGGCCGCCGGCTCGTACGGCGATGTCGCCCCCTACACCGGTGTCGGCGCCGCCCTCCTGGCCGCCGGACACGATGTCGCACTGGCCACGCACGACACCTTCGCCCCGCTGGCCAAGGCCGCGGGCCTGGAGTTCCGTCCGCTGCCCGCCGATCCGCGCGCCGGACGGCCCGGCGCACAGGCGCCGCAGGGCAACCGCGCCCTGATGCGCCGGGCCGCGGAGTTCGTCCGGGAACTCGGGGGCGGGCTCGCCGACGCGATGACCCCGGACACCGAACTGCTGCTGCTCTCCGCCACCACCGCCCCGCTCGGCCGGCACCTGTGCGAGGCCCACGGCATCCCGTCGCTCGACCTGCCCCTCCAGCCCGCCGCGCCCACCGGCGACTTCGCGCCCGTCGTCAGCGGCGGCCGGTCCCTGGGGCGGGCGGGCAACCGCCTCGCCGGCCGGCTCTCGCTCCGCGTCGTCGACCGGCTCTACACGG
>NZ_JCANQV010000014.1:0-37730 GCF_059553635.1 Candidatus Streptomyces philanthi | reverse complement strand
TGGGCTCGTCGGAGGGGGCGGTGTCCGACGGCCCGGTGGCGGGCTCGTCGCCCGGGGTGGCGGTGTCGTCGGAGGACGAGGCGGAGCCGCCGTCCACGGGCTGCTGGACCGGTCCGCCGTCCGACGCGCGCAGGTCGAAGTCGCGTACCGGCTTCCCGGCGAGGGCGGCCCGGGTGTAGTCGCTCCAGATCTGCGCGGGGAAGCCGCCGCCGTTGACGCGGGGCAGGCCCGCGGCGCCGTAGAGCGGTTCCTGGTGGGCGGTCTTCGGGTTCTGGCCGAGGACGGCGACGACGGTCGCGAGGTCGGGGGTGTAGCCCGCGAACCAGGCGGCCTTGTCGTCCTCGGCGGTGCCGGTCTTGCCGGCTGCGGGCCGCCCGGCGGCCTGCGCGGCGGTGCCGGTGCCGCCGTCGACGACCCCGCGCAGGACGGCGGTGGTGGTGTCGGCGGCGCTGCGGCCCACGGCGGTGTGTTCGGCGCGCCGGGGCAGTTCGATGTCCTCGCCGTTGCGGGAGACCGCCTCGACGAGGGTGTAGGGCCGCTGCTTCCCGTGGTGCGCGAAGGTGGCGTACACCTGGGCCATGTCGAGCACGCTGGGGGTCGCGGTGCCGAGGGAGACGGCGCCCTGGGAGGTGGCGAGGCTGGGGGTGCTCTCGGGGATGCCGAGGGCGACGGCGGTCTTCTTGACGCGGTCGGGGCCGACGTCGATGCCCATCTGGGCGAAGACCGCGTTGACGGACTTGTCCATGGCGTCGGTGACGGGGATCTGACCGTAGGAGCGGTCGTCCTCGTTGGCGGGCGCGAAGCCGGTGGGGGTGCCGCCGCGGGTGAGGGTCATGCGTTTGTTGGTGCCGTCGTAGACGGTGTTGGCGGTGATCGGGACGCCGCCCTGGGTGGTGGCGTTGTTCTCGACGGCGGAGGCGAAGACGATCGGCTTGAAGACGGAGCCGACCTGGTAGTCGCGGCGGGTGGCGCCGTTGACGTACTGCTTGGCGTAGTCGGTCCCGCCGTACATGGCGACGACCTTGCCGGTCGCCGGGTCGACGGAGGCGGCGCCGGCCCGGACGTAGGAGTCGACCTTCCGGTCGTCGCTGAGCCGGTCGCGCAGCCGGGTGTCGACGGCCTTGACGAGGGCGTCCTGGCGGCGCTTGTCGAAGGTGGTGGTGATGCGGTGGCCGCCGGCCTGGAGGGCGCGTTCGTCGAGGATGTCGTGGTCGGCGAGGTAGGTCTTGACGGCCTCGACGAGGTAGCCGCGCTGGCCGGAGAGGCCGGTGGGGGCCTTGTGGTTGGTGGGCTTGGGGAACTTCATGGCGTCCCGTTCGGACCTGGTGAGCCACTTCTGCGACACCATGCCGTCGAGGACGTAGTGCCAGCGGGCCAGGACGCGCTGCCGGTTCTCGGGGTGCGCGGTGAGGTCGTAGACGCTGGGCGCGTTGAGCAGGGACGCGAGGTAGGCGCCCTCGGCGGTGGTCAGGTGCGCGGCGTCCTTGCCGTAGTAGGCGTGGGCGGCGGCCTGGATGCCGTAGGCGTTGCGGCCGTAGTAGCTGGTGTTGAGGTAGCCCTCCAGGATCTCGTCCTTGCTCGCCTCGCGGTCCAGCTTGATGGCGATGAAGAACTCCTTGACCTTGCGGGTGAGGGTCTGCTCCTGCGCCAGGTAGTAGTTCTTGACGTACTGCTGGGTGATGGTCGAGCCGGACTGCTTGCCCTTGCCGGTGAGGGTGTTCCAGCCGGCGCGGACCATCGCGGCCGGGTCCACCGCCGACTCGGTGTAGAAGTCGCGGTCCTCGGCGGCCAGGACGGCGCGCTGGACGCTCTTGGGGACCTGGCGCAGGGCGATGTTCTCGCGGTTGACGTCGCCGTCGCGGGCCAGTTCGGTGCCGTCGGCGTAGAGGTAGACATTGGTCTGTGCCTCGGCGGACTCGTTGGCCGGGGGGATGCCGACGAGGAGGTAGCCGGCGACCAGGGCCCCCGTGAGGGCCAGCAGGGACAGCAGCAGGGCGCCGAGGCACACGCGCAGGACGCGGCGCCGGGGACGGGTCCTCCTGCCCTTCCCGGCCCTGCGGCCCTCGGTGCCGTGCTGCTGGGGAGCGTCGCTCATGTCTGGTGGGACTCCTCGGCCGACGCCGGGGGTGGTACCGCGGCGGATCGGTGGCTGACGTCAGGTGTTACGGGCGTTACGCATGATTCGCGCGGTACGCCAGAACAAGTGGATCTCATCCGGAACTAAAACGCTCGTCCGATAAAAGCCTCTCGTCCGATAAGAACTGTCGCATCATCCGATCCGCCCCGGCGCGTCGGCGCGCACCCGTAACCGCTCCGTGATCGGCTGATCGGTGCCGCCCGCACACCCGGCCGGGTGAAAAAGGCGTGGCGCCCGCGCCGCCCGCCCCGCTAGGCTCCGGACCTTTGTGCCGCGCCACGGGAAGCCGCCCGGCGCGCGGCGTCCCACGGACCAGGGGAGGGGAGCACGCACGTGGTGTACGCAGCGGTGACGGCCGGCGGATTCCGGCGGTACGCCACGTACCGCGCCGCCACGATGGCCGGCGTCTTCACCAACACCGTCTTCGGCTTCATCGTCGCCTTCACCTACATCGCCCTGTGGCACGAACGCCCCCACCTCGGCGGCTACGACCAGGCACAGGCACTCACCTTCGTCTGGACCGGGCAGGCCCTGCTCGCGGCGTCCGCGCTGCTGTTCGGCGGCCTGGACGAGCTCCAGGAACGCATCCGCACCGGCGATGTCGCCGTCGACCTCTACCGCCCCGCCGACCTCCAGCTGTGGTGGCTGGCCGCGGACCTCGGCCGGGCCGGGTTCCAGCTGCTCGGCCGCGGGGTGGTGCCGATGGCGGTGGGCGCCTGCTTCTTCTCCCTCGCCCTGCCCGCCGACCCGGTGACCTGGCTGCTGTTCCTGGTGTCGGTGCTGCTGGGGGTGGTGGTGAGCTTCGGGGTGCGTTATCTCGTCGCGCTGGCCTCCTTCTGGCTGCTCGACGGCTCGGGCCTGGCCATGGTCAGCAGCCTGGCCACCCTGTTCTTCTCCGGGATGCTGCTGCCGCTGCGGGTCTTCCCCGGGGAGTTCGGCGAGATCGTGCAACTGCTGCCGTGGGCGGCGATGCTCCAGGTCCCGGCCGACGTACTGCTGGGCGTCCGCACCGGCGGCGCCCTCGTGACAGGACTGCTGTTCCAGGCGGGCTGGGCGGTGGCGCTGCTGGCACTGGGACGGCTGGTGCAGCGGGCGGCCACCCGGAAGGTGGTGGTGCAGGGTGGATGACCCCGTACGGGAGGAACGGCGCACGGTCTTCGCGGACCGCCCGATGGGCCGGATCGCGGTGGCCGCCCAGGGACTGCGGGTCTACGGGCTGGTCGCCCGGATGTGGATACGGTCGACGCTCACCTACCGCGCCTCGTTCGTGATGATGGCGGCCGGGAACTTCGTCGCGAGCGGCCTGGACTTCGTCGCGATCCTGCTGATGTTCTCCCACATCGACGCGCTCGGCGGCTTCTCGCTTCCCGAGATCGCCTTCCTCTACGGCACCTCCGCCGTCTCCCTGGGCCTGGCCGACCTGCTGCTGGGCAACACCGAACGGCTCGGGGCGCGCGTGCGCGACGGCACGCTCGACACCCTGCTGCTGCGCCCCGCCCCGGTCTTCGCCCAGCTCGCCGCCGACCGCTTCGCGCTGCGCCGGCTGGGCCGGATCGTCCAGGGCGTGCTGGTGCTCGGCTGGGCGCTGTCCCGCCTCGACGTGGACTGGACCGCGGGCCGGGTCCTGATGGTGCCGCTGATGCTGGTGTGCGGGGCGGCGATCTTCGGCGCCGTCTTCACCTTCGGCGCGGCCTTCCAGTTCTGGGCCCAGGACGCGGCCGAGGTCCAGAACTCCTTCACCTACGGCGGCACCACCCTGCTCCAGTACCCGCCGACGGTGTTCGCGAAGGAACTGGTGCGCGGCGTCACCTTCGTCGTCCCGCTCGCCTTCGTCAACTGGCTGCCCGCACTGCGGCTGCTGGGGCACGACGATCCGCTGGGGCTGCCGGGCTGGGTGGACTTCATGGGACCCGCGGTGGCCGCGGTGATGTGCGCGGCGGCGGGACTGGCCTGGCGCCACGGCGTCCGCGCGTACCGGAGCACGGGAAGCTGACGGCACGACATGACCCGTAAGGACAGGAGGAGACGACGGTGAGCGGCGCGGACGACCGGCTGATCGAGGTGGACGGCGTCGAGAAGGTCTTCTCGGTACGTCGCAAGGCGGGCCGGCTGCGGCGGGTGCGCGAGGAGGTGCGGGCGGTGGACACCCTGACGTTCACCGTCCCGCGCGGCGAGATGGTCGGCTACATCGGCCCCAACGGCGCCGGGAAGTCCACCACCATCAAGATGCTGACGGGCATTCTGATGCCCAGCGGCGGACGGCTGCGGGTCGCCGGCATCGACCCCTCCCGCGAGCGCACCCGCCTCGCCCGCCGCATCGGCGTCGTCTTCGGCCAGCGCACCACCCTCTGGTGGGACCTGCCGCTCAAGGACTCGTACGCCCTGGTCCGCCGCATGTACCGGGTCCCGGACACCGTCTTCCGCGCCAACTTCGAACGCTGCGTGGAACTGCTCGACCTGGCACCGCTGCTGGACGTCCCCGTACGGCAGCTCTCCCTCGGGCAGCGGATGCGCGGCGACATCGCGGCGGCGCTGCTCCACGACCCCGAGGTGCTCTACCTGGACGAGCCGACCATCGGCCTCGACGTCACCAGCAAGGCCAAGGTCCGCTCCTTCCTGCGGCAGGTCAACGACGAACAGGGCACCACCGTCCTGCTGACCACCCACGACCTCACCGACATCGAACAGCTCTGCCGCCGGGTCATGGTGATCGACCACGGCCGCCTGGTCTACGACGGGCAGCTCACCGGGCTCCGGGAGGCCGGCGACGGCGAACGCACCCTCGTGGTCGACCTGGAACGCGAACTGCCGCCCATCGAGGTACCCGGCGCCCGCACGGTCAAGGTGTCGGGGCCGCGCCAGTGGCTGGCCTTCCCCGCCGACCGCAGCGCGGCGCCCCTGGTGGCGGCGGTCGCCGAACGCTACCCGCTGGTCGACCTGTCGGTGCGCGAACCGGACATCGAGGACGTCATCGCCCGGCTCTACGCCGGCGCGTCCGCCTAGGGCCTCACAGCGCGGCGGGCACCGGCCCCTTGAGGTCGTCCAGGTCGAGCGCGCGGGCCATCGCGCGGTAGCCCGCGTCGCTGGGGTGGAGATGGTCGCCCGAGTCGTACGACGGGCGCAGCCACCGCGGCCGCAGGGGATCGCGCAGCGCCCGGTCGAAGTCCACGACCGCGTCGAAGACCGTCCCGGAGCGGATGGTCCGGTTGATCTCCTCGCGGACCGCCTCCAGCTCCGGGGACCAGCCGCGGTGCCCGGCGACCGGGGTGATCGTGCCGCCCGTGACCCGCAGCCCCCGGGTGTGCGCCTCGGCGACGAGCCGCCGCATCCCCGCGACGACCTTCCGCGCGTCGAGCTGGTGGGGCCGCTTGAGGAGGTCGTTGACGCCGACCTCGACGACCACCGCCCGCACCCCCGCCCGGGAGAACGCGTCCCGCTCCACCCGCGAGAGCATGCTGGGGCCGTGGTTGGGGGAGCGGCCGCCGTCGAGGAGCAGGCGGTTGCCGCTGATGCCCTGGTTGAGGACGCCGTAACGGGGCGCGCCGGGCTCGGTGCGCAGCCGGGCGGCGAGATGGTCGGTCCAGCGCTCGTTGGCGCCGGCGGTGGAGGTGATGCCGTCGGTTATCGAGTCGCCCAGCGCCACCACCGCGCCCTGCGCCTCGTCGCTCCACACGTCCACACCGGTCAGATAGCGCCAGTACGGGCTCTGCCCGGTGTACGCGACGCCGCTGGTGTCCTCCGTACGGTCGCCGTGCGCCATGTAGGAGGTCTGCCGGGCGTGGGGGTGGTAGGTGACGGGGCCGGACGGGGTGGGGGAGTACGTCGTGACCAGGAGGTCGGCGGCGGGCGGGACGGCCAGGCGCACCGGGTCGCTGGTGATCGCGCCGCCCGCGGGGACGGTCACGGAACTCTGCCCGCCGAACGTCAGCCGGCGCATCGTCCCGGCCGCCGCCGTGGGATTGCCCGGGGCCGCGGCGAGCGCCAGGGAGGCATGGGTCACGGGCAGCGGGCGGGTACCGAAGAGATTGGAGAGCTGGATACGGGCGCTGGTGCCGCCGATGCTGGTGTGCACGACATTGCGCAGGGAGCTGCCCGCGTAGCCGTCCGCCGTCCCCGGCTCCGGGGCCGCCGCCGAGGCCGACCACGTCCCGACCCACTTCCCGGTCGCCGCCGGGGCCGCCGGGCCGCGCGCGGAGTGCCCGGCCGTGCCCCGGTCGCCGCCCCGGCCGCCGAACCCGGCGAGGATCGCGGTCGAGACCAGCACCACCACCGCCGCGAGACCGGCGAGCAACGCGTACCCGGCACTCTTCTTCATGCGGGAGGGATCTCCTGGAAACTGCGGAGCGACGGCTCCTGGCGGGCAGGGACGGCCGGACGGCGCGCCCGCGTCCGGCCCCGAGCGGCGCCGTCGCCGCCCCGGTCGATCGCTCATGATCCCATGGCGGACGGCGGGCCCCGTCGGCACCCCGGGGCCGCCCCGGGGACACAGGGGAACTCACGAACGGTTCCAGGAGTAGGTCACAGTGGGACATACGGCCGCAACCGGCCGGATGTACGGGGGACGGCAGCGCCGGTCCCGCCGCGCGGCACCGGGCCGCGGCGGCGGGGGCACGGCGGGAACGGAAGAACGGTGGAACGCACGCAGACGGACACGGCAGCGGCGACCGGCCCGGCCACGGGCTTCGCCCACAGCGCCGCCGACGAGGAGAAGCGGCGCGGCGTACGGCGGATGAAGACGCTGGCCACCGGCCTGCTGCTGGGCGTCGCCGTGATCTACGTGCTGGCGACCTGGGCGGGTGCCTCCGGCGCCGGCGCCTGGACGGGATACGTCGCGGCCGCCGCGGAGGCCGGGATGGTCGGCGCGCTGGCCGACTGGTTCGCGGTGACCGCGCTGTTCAAACACCCCCTGGGAATCCCCATCCCGCACACCGCCATCATTCCGCACAAGAAGGACCAACTCGGCGAGAGCCTGGGGGAGTTCGTCGGCGAGAACTTCCTCTCCGGCGAGGTCGTACGGCGCCGCCTGCGGTCGGTCGGCATCGGCCGCCGCCTGGGTGCCTGGCTCGCGCAGCCCGAGAACGCCGACCGCGTCACCGCCGAACTGTCCACCGCGCTGCGCGGCGCCCTCACCGTCCTGCGGGACTCCGACGTCCAGGCCGTGGTCGGCGAGGCGATCACCCGCCGCGCCGACGCCCAGGAGATCGCGCCCGGCATGGGCGCCATGCTGGAGAAGGTCGTCGCCGACGGCGGCCACCGCCGGCTGGTCGACCTGGTCTGCGCCCGCGCCCACGACTGGCTGGTCCTGCACGCCGACTCCGTCATGGCCGCGGTCTCCGGCGGCGCCCCCGGCTGGACCCCCCGCTTCGTGGACCGCAAGGTCGGCGACCGCGTCTACAAGGAGCTGCTGCGCTTCGTCACGGAGATGCGGGACATGCCCGACCACCCGGCCCGCGGCGCCGTGGACCGCTTCCTCACCGACTTCGCGGCGGACCTGCGCACCGACCGGGAGACCCGCGCCCGGGTGGAGCGCCTGAAGTCGGAGGTCCTCGGCCGCGCCGAGGTGCAGGACCTGATCGCCTCGGCCTGGGGCGCCGTCCGCACCATGATCGTGGCGGCGGCCGAGGACGAGCGCAGCGAACTGCGGACCCGCGCACGGGCCGCGCTGCTCTCCCTCGGCGCCCGCCTGTCGGCCGACGGGCGCCTCCAGGGCAAGGTGGACGGCTGGCTGGAGGGCGCGGTCGTCTACGTGGTCACGACGTACCGGCACGAGATCACGGCCCTGATCACCGAGACCGTCGCCGGCTGGGACGCGGAACACACCTCGAAGAAGATCGAGGCACACATCGGACGGGACCTCCAGTTCATCCGCATCAACGGCACGGTCGTCGGCGCGCTGGCGGGCCTGGGCATCCACACCGTCTCGCGGTTGCTCGGCGGCTGAGGGACGCGGGCGCCGGGTGGCCGGCCCCCGACCGCCCTCCCGGATTCCGGGCGCCTCCTCTAGGCTTTTCCGACGTGCGAAACCAGTTCTCCGGCGGAAGC
This sequence comes from Candidatus Streptomyces philanthi, assembly GCF_059553635.1. Classification (NCBI taxonomy): domain Bacteria; kingdom Bacillati; phylum Actinomycetota; class Actinomycetes; order Kitasatosporales; family Streptomycetaceae; genus Streptomyces; species Candidatus Streptomyces philanthi. Next base: position 29,551 of record NZ_JCANQV010000014.1, on the reverse strand, counting down.
TCCCCCGGACCCCGAAAGCGCCCCGCACTGCTGTGGCTGCTGCTGCCCCATGTGCTGTTCGTGGCGGTGCTGCCCCTGGTGAACCGGGTGACGCCGACCGTGCTCGGACTGCCCTTCCTGTTCTTCTGGATGCTGCTGGCCACCCTCCTCACCCCCCTCTCGGTGTGGCTGGCCCGGCGCGGCGACCTCCGGCACGGCCACGGGAGCCGGACGTGAACGCCGCCGTCGCCACCACCGTCCTCGGCGGCTTCCTGCTGCTCACCGTCGTCCTCGGTCTGCTCGCCGTACGGGGCCGCGGCGCCGGCGGCGGGCTCACCGAGTGGTCCGTGGGCGGACGCAGCCTGGGCACCGCCTTCATCTGGGTCCTGATGGCCGGCGAGAGCTACACCAGCTTCAGCTACCTCGGCGCCGCCGGCTGGGGCTACAACTTCGGCGCGCCCGTCCTCTACGTCATCGCCTACATGTCCTGCGGCTACGCCATCGGCTATGTCGTCGGCCCGATGCTGTGGGCCTACGCCCGGCGGCACGGCCTGGTCGGCATCACCGACATCGTCGCGCACCGCTACCGCCGCCCCTGGCTCGGCACCGCCGTCGCCCTCCTCGCCACCGTCTGCCTGCTGCCGTACATCCAGCTCCAGATCACCGGCATGGGCGTGGTCGTCTCCACCGTGTCCTACGGGGCGATCAGCCTGAACTGGGCCTACTTCCTGGCCTTCGCCGTCACCACCGTCTTCGTCGTGGTCAGCGGGCTGCGCGGCAGCGCCTGGGTGTCCGTCCTCAAGGACCTCCTGGTCATCGTCACCCTCGGCTTCCTCGTCTGCTACGTGCCGCTGCACTACTTCGACGGCTTCGGGCCCTTCCTCGACCGGATCGTCGCCGAGAAGCCGCAGTGGCTGACCTTCCCCGGGCACGAGTCGGGCGGCCTGGGCCAGGGCTGGTTCGCCACCACCACCCTCGTCAACTCCCTGACCGTGGTGATCTTCCCGACCACCGTCGCGGGCTACCTCGGTGCCCGCAGCGCCGACACCCTGCGCCGCAACGCCCTCTACCTCCCCTTCTACAACGTGCTGCTCTTCGTGCCGATGCTGCTCGGCATGGCCGCGCTGTTCGTCGTACCGGGGCTGACCGGCGCGGACTCCAACCTCGCCCTGTTCAAACTGGTCGTGGACTCGCTCCCGGCCTGGGCCGTTGGCGTCATCGGGGCCGCGGCGGCGCTCTCCTCGATCGTGCCGATGGCGGTGTTCATGCTGGTCATCGGCACGATGTGGGGGAGGAGCGTGCTGGGCGCGGTACCGCGTCTGGCGTCCCGGCAGAAACTGTGGTCCCAGGTGATCGTGGTCGTCGCTGGAGCGCTCGCCCTCCTCCTCACCTACCTCGCCCCTACCACCCTCGTCCGCCTCTCCCTGATCTCGTACGAGGGCATGGCGCAACTGGTGCCGATGGTGCTGCTGGGTCTGGTGTGGCGGCGGTTGACGCTCACGGCGGCGGTGAGCGGCCTGGTGGCCGGCTTCACTCTGGTGTGCGCCCTGGTGTTCAGCGGCCACGACCCGGTCGGCGGCGTCAACGCCGGCCTCCTCGGCCTCGCCGTGAACCTCGCGGTCGCCCTCACCGTCACCTGGCTCGGCCCGCCCACCCGCGACGACGACCGGCCGGACGAGGACGTACTCGCCCTGGACGAGGAGTTCCCCCGCCGCGAACCGGAGCCCGCCGCCCCGGTCGCGGCGGGGTGAGCGGGGACGGGGGACGGACGGCGCCCCGGGCCGGCGCCCGAGGACCACACCCGTCCCCCGATTCCCCGCCGCCCCGCTCCACGGTTACCCTGGGGCGCGGACGACCGCCCGGCGCCGTCGTCCGCGCCCGCACGGGAGAGCACCACGGGGGGAGGGACCGGATGTACCGCATCGTCAACGCCTGGCGGCTGTACACCTGTGCGGTTCTCGTCCTCCTCGCCGGCTTCCTCCTCGCCCAGACCGGTCTGACGACCGCTCTGACGGCCGCCGCGACCACCGCCGCGGTCCTGCTGCTGTGCAGCGCCTTCCTCCTCGCGGCCGTCGCCCGCCCGCTGCCGCCGGGCCGCGTCCGTACCGCGATCCGGGACCGAGAACGCCGTACCGCGTTCCTGCCGCAACGCGATCCCGACGCGGCCGGCCGCCCCCGCCCCCGAGCACCGGGCCGTCCCCTCCCGACGGCCGCCTAGGCGCACCGCGGCACGGCCGGTCTCCCTCCGGGGCCGTCCTCCCTCTGCCCGCCGCGCCCGCGCGGCTCGTCACGCCGATCCATCGCACCGGCACGACGAGACCCGTGGAGGGCTCACCCATGTCCGTTTTCGGCATTCTCGGCGAGACGCTGACGCGTACCGCCACCCTGCTCGTCCCGCTCTTCGGCGGCGCGGCCACCGCCGCCGCCATCGTCCTGTTCACCCTCGCCGTACGCGCCGCCCTGCACCCGCTCGCCCGGGCCGCGGCCCGCGGCGAGAAGACCCGCGCCGCCCTCGCCCCGCAGATGGCCGCGCTCCGGCGCAAGCACCGGAACGACCCGGAGCGGCTGCGGCGGGCCACCGCCGAGCTGTACGCCGGGGCGGGCGCCTCGCCGCTGGCCGGCTGCCTGCCGATGCTGCTGCAACTGCCGGTCTTCTACCTGATGTACCGCCTGTTCTCCCAGGGCAGCGGCACGTTGCTCGACCACACCCTGCTGGGCGCGCCGCTCGGCGGACGCTGGGGCGACGCCCTCGCCGACGGCGGGGTGTTCGGTCCGCACGGCCTGGTCTATCTCGTGCTGTTCGCCCTGGTCGCGGCCGTCGCGACGTGGAACGTCCGGCGGGCGCGTGCCTCGGCGGCCGCCCGGCCCGCCCCGGACAGCGCGCCGCCCGGCACCGCCACGCTCACGAAAGCGGCGCCGCTGCTGTCCTACGTCACCCTGGTCACGGTGGCCGTGCTCCCGCTGGCCGCCGGGCTCTACGTGGTCACGACGACGGCCTGGACGGCCTGCGAGCGGGCCCTGCTGTTCCGCGACCGGCCCGCGGACGCGTGAGCGGCGCCGTGTGCGCGTGAGGCGGGGAACGGCGTCCGCTGGGTGACGATCTGACGTACATACGGGGAAAATCGTGCGACTCGCATCTAGTGGCGTATGTCCGGATACGGGTAGTTAGCATAGTTCCTGATATGGCAAGAAAAGGACAAAAACTGCTGAAGGCGGGGCTTGCGGCATTTATCGGTGTCGCCCTCGCCGCGCTGCTCGGCCTCGGCTCCGCCGTGGTCTTCGCGGACCCGCTGCCCGGGGGCCTCGGCCCATGCCTGGGAGCGGACTGCCCGAGCTCGTACCAGGACCCCAACAACGGGCCGATCGCCGGGCACGACGAGAACATCAACATCTTCGTGGGCGGTGACTACCGGGTCGGTGGCTCCGCCGCGGAGGCCGAAGGCAAGATCGTCACCATCGGGAACTTCTCGATGAACAAGACCTCCGGCTCCAGCGTCTACAACGTGGGCGTGGTCGGCGTCGGTTCGCGGGTCCCGCCGCCCAACGGCTCCGACTTCCTCACCGTCGGCGGCGACCTGACCGTCGCCGGGGGCCAGCGGCTGCTCGCCGAGGAGGGCGGCACCGCCGGCGTCGTCCGGTACGGCGGGACCCTGAGCGGCACCGTCATCCCCGCCCCGGTGCACGACCCCGCGGCCGCCGATCCCTACCGCGCGCTGCGGTCCGAGCTCACCACGTCGAGCGCCTGCTACGCCTACGTCGACGGCGCCTCGCGGCCCGCCACCGGCACCGCGGTCAACCAGGGGTACCAGACCCTCTTCCGCGGTGACGGCACCTCACAGCTCCAGGTCTTCAACGTCGACTTCGACATCGCGTCACCGACCGGCGGCGACCAGGGCATCGCCTTCGAGAACATCCCGGCCGGCGCGACCGTCCTGGTCAACATGCTCGGCACCAACCGCACCATCAGCACCTACATCGGCCACGACCTCCAGCCCCTGGGCATCCGGGAGCGGCTGCTGTGGAACTTCCCCGACGCGACCTCGGTCACCTTCAAGGGCGGTGCCCAGTTCCAGGGCGCCGTCCTCGTCGGCCCGCAGAACAGCACCACGACGGTGTCCGTGCCCGGGATGAACGGCCGGTTCTTCACCGCCGGTTCGCTGGACCACACCTCGTCCTCCGGCGCCGAGATCCACAACTATCCGTTCAACGGCGATCTCCCGTCCTGTGGGGCCGAGGTCCCGACACCGACCCCGACCGTTACGCCGACCACGCCGACGGCGACCCCGACGGAGCCGACGCCGTCCCCGACGGAGCCGACGCCGGGCCCGACGACGCCCACGGCGACCCCGACGACGCCCACGGCGACGCCGACCACGCCGACGGCGACCCCGACCACGCCGACGGCGACCCCGACCACGCCGACGGCGACTCCGACGAGGCCGACGCGGGGGCCCACGGAGCCGACGACCGGTCCGACGGAGCCGACGGAGCGTCCCACCGAACCGACGAGTCGCCCCACGCGGCCGACGGAGCGTCCCACCGAGCCCACGAGCCACCCGACACGACCCACCGGTCACCCGACCGAGCCCACGGGGCACCCGACCAAGCACCCCACCGGCTGGCCCTCCTCTGAGTCGCCCGGTGGCTGGGGCCATGGCGGGTCCGGTGGCTGGGGCGGCGGAGGCTCCGACGGCTGGGGTGACGGAGGCTCAGGTGGCTGGGGCCACGGCGGTTCCTCGGGCGGTGGCTGGGACGGCGGCGGTCACAGTGGTGACGAACAGCTCGCCACCAGCGGCGCCCTCACCAGCCCCTGGGCCGCGGGCGGCGCGGCAGTCATCATCGCCGCGGGCGCCGGCCTCGTCCTGCTGGCGAGGAAACGCCGCTCCAGCTGAGCCCTGAACGCGCCGGTTCCACCGGCCGTCCGACGCCCCAGGGCACCGGCCACCCCGCGTGGTCGGCTCCCTGGGGCGGACCGGACATCGCGACCGCGCCCGTGACGCCCGGGTGGCGTGAGGCGCGGGTGATGGCGTCCGCACATCGCGGACGCAGCTGATGGCGTCCGTCCTCTGCGGACGCCGCGGGCCCGGACCGCCACGCCCTGCACGGTGTGGCGGTCCGGCCCGCTTTCGTGTCCGTGCCTGTTGCTTCGTGTCCGTGCCTGACGCTCCGTCGGTGGCGGGAGTCTTGCCCGGAGGCGGGGCCGACCGGAGTGCCCTGGGGCCCGGCGACCACCCCGCCCGTCTCCGCCGCGAGAGCGCTCCGGCGCCCTGTACTCGTACGCCCAGCGCTGCCCGCTCCTCCGCCGCGCGTCCGAACAGACCCAGCCTCCCGCCCTCAGCCCTCGCCGCCAACCGGGACGGAACTCCCCTCCGCCGCGATCGGGACCGTACGCCCCTCCGCCGCCGAACGCTTCGCCGCCTCCAGAACGCGCAGGGCCGCAGCGGCCTCCCGTGCCGTCACCGGTGGCCGTCCGCCGTCGCGCAGGGCGCGGGCGACGGCCGCGTAGTAGGCGGGGTAGTCGCCGGGCAGGGTCTCCACCGGCGCGCCGCCGCCCGTCAGCGGGGACTCCCCGGCGCCCAACCGGCCCCAGCACTCCCGGGGCTCCACGCCCCAGGCCACCCCGTCGGCACCGGGCCGCAGGCCCTCGCGGAGCGCGGCCTCCTGCGGGTCGAGGCCGTACTTCACGAAGCCCGCCGCACTGCCCAGTACCCGGAACCGCGGCCCGAGCTGGGCGGCGGTGGCGCTCACCCACAGATGGGAGCGGACCCCGGAGGTGTGGGTGACGGCGATGAAGGTGTCGTCGTCCGCCTCCGCGCCCGGACGGCGGACGTCGGACTCGGCGTAGACCGAGGCGGCCGGGCCGAAGAGGGTCAGCGCCTGGTCGGCGAGATGGCTGCCGAGGTCGTAGAGCAGTCCGCCGATCTCGGCCGGGTCGCCCGACTCGCGCCAGCCGCCCTTGGGGCGCGGCCGCCACCGCTCGAACCGCGACTCGAACCGCAGCACCTCGCCGAGCGCGCCGTCCTCGACCAGCTTGCGCACCGTACGGAAGTCGTTGTCCCAGCGGCGGTTCTGGAAGACCGAGAGCAGCAGGCCGCGGGCGTCGGCGAGCACGGCGAGCCGTTCGGCCTCGGCGGCCGTCGCGGCGAGCGGCTTGTCGACGACGACCGGCACCCCGGCCTCCAGCGCGGCGGTGGCGAGCGGCACATGCGTCTTGTTGGGCGTCGCCAGCACGATGAGGTCGAGCGAGGCGGCACGGTCGAGGACCGCCTCGGCCGTGGCGACCGTACGTACCCCGGGGTGCTCGGCGCGGGCCTGCGCCTGACGGTCCGGGTTGCCGGTCGCGACCGTGTCGAGGCGGAGGCCTTCGGTGGTGGCGATCAAGGGGGCGTGGAAGACCGAACCCGCCAGTCCGTAACCGATCAGGCCGACGCGGAGCGGGTCGCGGGCGGCGGACGGGGAGCCGGTGGAGGTACGCATGCACCCACTTAAGCAACAGTGTTTCATAAGCGCAAGGGCCGGGGACAATGGGAGCGTGAACACCACGGCCAGTCACCGCAGCCCCCTCCGCCGGGCCGGCGCGCCCGGAGCCAACCTCCCCGCCCTGCGGGACCACAACGCCGCCCTGGTCCTCGGCCTGCTGCGGGACGCGGGCGGCGAGGGCGTCAGCAGACCGGAGCTCGCCACGGCCACCGGCCTGACCCCCCAGGCCGTCGGCAAGATCACCGCACGGCTGCGGGCCGCGGGCCTGGCCGCCGAGGCCGGCCGCCGCGCCTCGACGGGCGGCAAACCCCCGGCCGTCCTGCGTTTGGTCCCCGGCGCCCGCCACGCCATAGGACTGCACCTCGACCGCGACTTCCTCACCGCCGTCCTCACCGACCTCACGGGCGAACCGGTCGCCGTCCGCCACGCCCCGCTCGCCTTCGGCGCGGGCGCCAACCCGGTCCTGGACACCGCCGCCCGCGAGGTCGCCGCGGTACGCGAGGAGGCCGGCGCGTTCGAGGTCCTGGGCGTCGGCGTGGCCTGCCCCGGACCGCTCGACCACCACACCGGGGTACTGCACCGCGTGACCGGCGCCCCCCAGTGGGACGGCTACCCGTTGCGCGACGCGCTCGCCGACCGGCTCGGCCTGCCCGTCGTCCTCGACAAGGACACCAACGCCGCCGCCCTCGGCCTGACCCGCGACGCGCCCGACGACGCCTCGTTCGCCTATCTGCACCTGGGCACGGGCCTGGGCGCCGGACTGGTCCTCGACGGCACGCTCCACCGGGGCCCGCGCACCGGGGCCGGCGAATTCGGCCACCAGGTCGTCCAACTGGACGGCCCGCCGTGCGCCTGCGGACGCCGCGGCTGCCTGGAGGCGCTGTGCCTGGCGGCGATGGCGGACGGCGACCCGGACACCGCGGCCCGCGCCCTGGCCGTCGGCGCCGCCAACCTCGTGGAACTCCTGGACCTCGACCGTGTCCTCCTGGGCGGCCGCACCCTACGCGAACACCCCGAGACGTTCCTCCGCGCCACGACCCACGACCTGACCACCCAGGCCGCCACTCGCGGTCGCCCCGCCCCCGAAGTCATCCCCGCACCGGGAGGCACACGCACGGTGGCGGACGGCGCGGCCCACCTTGTCCTGGCACCGCTGTTCGGCCCACTGGGGCCTCGGTTCGGTACTCGGGGGGAGTTGGCTGGTTGGGAGGTGGGGGTGTAGGGGGCGGTGGGGTGCGGCTGGTTGGTGTTCGGGGCGCTGGGCGCGGTTGTTGTGGGCGGGTGCCTGGCAGGGCGTGTTCGAAGGCCGGCCGGTGTGGGGGCGTGACCGGTCGGTACGTGGTTGCCGTGCTCTGTCGCCCGCTCGGCGCCCCTCGCGGTGCGTCCGGCTGTCCGTGACGGAAAGCAGTCGATGCCGGAAAGCCAGCCGATAGGGCGGTAAAGCGCGGCCGGTCGGGTGCACAGCGGCGGCCCGGCGCCCCCGGATCGGGCACAACGGAAGGGACGTCGCGAACTGCGCCGGTCCCGCACCGCGCCGGCCCTGAACGGTGCCGGTCCGGAGAACGTGCTCAACGCTTCGGCGAGGGACGCCCGTTTGTGGGGCTCCGTGTCCGGGCGGGGGAACCGTGCTCCGGAGGCGGGTGTGCGGAACCGCGCGGCGGAGTGCCCCCGTGATGCGGGGAATCCGCCGTCACGCGTGGTTCCGATCCGGCGGCGCGGTGCGGTGGCGTGTCCATGCGGTGTGGGGGAGCACGTCGTCCCGCGCGGGCCTGGACCGGCTGGTGCGGTGCACCGCGTCCCGCACACGTCGTGCTGTCCCGTACGCGTCGTGCGGGCGGCCCGAAGCCGCCCCATCGCCGTACGGGGTGAACGATCCGAGCAGCGGAGGAGCGCCATGCGACCGTCCGTCAGCCGCTTGTCCGGCAGATACGCGTCGGACACGGCCGCTTCCGGCCGTCGGCCGGCCGACAGGCGTGTGCCCGGTACGTGCCTGGCCGGTACGTGCCTGCCCGGTGGGTGCCTGCCCGGTGGGTGTCTTTCCGGGGTGTGTCTGTCTGGTGCGTGTCTGGCCGATGGATGGTCCTCCGGCGTGCGCCTGTCCGGTAGGCGCTCGTACCACGGGAGTCCTCATGGTGGGCGCTCGTACGGTGGGCCCTCCGGTTCGCGCTCGGCTTGTGCGAGCCCTTCCGGCGGGTGTGGGGACGGCGTGAGCCCTTCCGATAGGGGGACGTTCGGGGTACGTCCCTTCGGTGTGCGTCGTTTGGGTGTGCGTTCCCGGGGCGCTGCTCGGGGAGTCGTTCGTGCCGTACAGGCGGCGCCGCACGCCCTGACTGCCGGACTGCTGGCCGGGTTGCTCTGCGGCGCGTTGCCTGCGACGGCACACGGCGCACCGGCAACCAGCGCGCCGTACGCCTGGCCTGCCACGTCTGCCGCATCCCCCCGATCGGCCAGGCCGGCCGCGTCCGCCACGCGAGCCACGTCCACCACTCGGGACACGTTCGCCCCGTTCGCCCCGCTCGCCACATCCGTTGGGTCCGCTGGGAACTCCATACCCGCTGGGAGTGCCACATCCGTCACCCCTCCTGCGTCTGCCGCGTTCGCCACACCGATCGCGTCCCCCGAGGAAGTCGCGCCCGCCGCATCCGCTGGGTCCTCCACCTCCGCATCCGCCTTCGCTGGCTCTGCCGTGTCCACAGCGGCACGCGGGCCGGCTTCGGTTGCGGCGTGTGGGCGGCCCGATGCCAAGGGGTTCCCCCTTGTCGCGCGGGTGCGTGGCGGCCCCAGCAGCTACCGGGCCGGTGGCGGTTGGGGCACCTGGTGGCTGGAGCTACGCAACACCACGGACGCGGCCTGCGAGGACATTCACCCGGTCGTGGTGCTCACGGACGAACACCACGGCCTGCAACCGCACCACATCCACCTGGAGTTCCACGACTCCGCCACCGGCACCTGGCACCCCGTCGCCTTCGAGCCCACCGACCACGGCGAACGCATCGGAGTGTTCGGCCGGGGAGACGAGGAGCCGGGAGGAGGTGGTGAGGCCGCTGGCGCCGACGGCGCTCTGGACCAGGACGGTGAGGCCCCCGGTGCCGGTAGCGCTCGGGACGGGGACGGCCAAGGCGCGGGAAGCAGGGTCGGCAGCCTCCAGGACGAGGGCGGCAAGACCGTGGAGCCCGATGCGAGGACGCCCCGAGACCCCGGTGAGGGCATGCCCCCTGGCGCAGCCACTGCCCCGGGCAACACCTCCCGGAACCGCACCGTTGAGAGCGTGGAGCCCAACGCTGGCATCACCCGCAACGGCAGCGCGGCCCCTGGCACCCCACGGGAAAGCGCCGACGAGACTACGGCCCCCCGCGCCGCCACACCCCAGGACAGCAACGAGAGCGCGCCCCCCGATGCCGCCACCCCGCAGGACGGCGGCAAGAGGGCGTCCCTCGCTACCGCTACCGCTACCGCCCGGAACGGCGGCCTGACCGTCCCGGCGCACGACACCTTGACCGTGCCGATCAGGACGCGGTTCGCGGAGGACACTCCGCAGGACCGGATCACCGCCAACGTCGCCGTCGTGCAACGACGCGAAGGCGACGGCGCATGGAACGGCCAGTCCGGCGACTACACCTTCACCGTCCTGCCGAGCACCGGCCCCCACACGGCCCCTCAACCGCATCCGTCATCCGCCACCCCCCACGGCCCCACCGCACTCCCCGTACCGCCACCGCAGGTCCACCGACCGTCGGTGAAACCCCCCTCCGGCCCGCCCTCGCAACTCGCCGCCACAGGGCAAGGCCCCCTACGCGCCCTCGCCCTGCTCGCCACCGGCCTACTCCTCGGAGGCGCCCTCCTCCTGGCCGGCACCCGCCGCCGGCACCCCTGAATCCCACACTGCGAAACCCCTCGCACACACCGCTGAACCCGCGCCCGCCCCCAGCCACGCCCCGCCACATCACCGCACCCCCACCCCCGCTCGTCAGAGTCGCCCCGCCCCCCCGCTGACTTAGGCTGGGGCACGTCGGCCGTGCGTACGAGACGTAGGGCATTCGTGCGGTGCGTGGTGCGTGCGGTGCGGTCGGCGAACCTGGTCAACCCGCACGGCAGGAGTCCGGCAGTGGCAGAGCGCAAGCCGATCGAGTCATGGCTCACCGACATGGACGGTGTCCTGATGCACGAGGGCATTCCGGTCCCGGGCGCGGACGCCTTCATCAAGCGGCTGCGTGAATCGGGCAAGCCGTTCCTCGTCCTGACCAACAACTCCATCTACACCCCGCGTGACCTGCACGCACGCCTCAGCCGTATCGGACTGGACGTGCCCTGGGAGTCCATCTGGACGTCCGCGCTGGCCACCGCGCAGTTCCTCGACGACCAGCGGCCCGGCGGCACCGCGTACGTCATCGGGGAGGCGGGGCTGACCACCGCCCTCCACGACATCGGGTACGTCCTGACCGACCACGCCCCCGATTACGTCGTCCTGGGCGAGACCCGGACCTACAGCTTCGAGGCGCTGACGAAGGCGATCCGCCTGATCAACGACGGTGCCCGCTTCATCGCCACCAACCCCGACGAGACGGGTCCGTCGGCGGAGGGCGCGCTGCCCGCCACCGGTTCCGTGGCCGCGTTGATCACCAAGGCGACCGGCGTCGATCCGTACTTCGTCGGCAAGCCCAACCCGCTGATGATGCGGCACGGCCTCAACGTCATCGGCGCCCACTCCGAGACCTCCGCCATGATCGGCGACCGGATGGACACCGATGTGCTGGCCGGTCTGGAGGCGGGCATGGAGACCTTCCTGGTCCTCACCGGCCTCACCCGCCCCGAGGACATCGAACGCCACCCGTTCCGCCCCTCCCGCGTCGTCGACTCCATCGCGGACCTGGTGGAGCTGGTCTGACGACGACGGGAGCTCGTCCGGCGACCACACCTCGGAGCGCATGACACAGGCTTCATGGCACACGAGGCATCCCGAAGACCGGCCGAGCCCCCGGCCCACCGGTGAGGCCGCCCGGCCCCGCCCCGGAGCGCTCGACGCAAACCCGTCGGACGCACAGGGGCCGGGCACACCGCCCTGCCCGCCCGCTGACCGTCCCCGTTCACCCCGGCGGCGCAGCACCGGACCGCAGCGGATGCGCGCGGCACGGACGGGGCGGACCTTCGGACTATGCGGAGGTTCACCATACGTTCATCGCGCCTCACCCTCGGTGCCGCCCTCATAGCCTGCGCGACAGCGGCATCCCCGACCCACGCCACCGAAGCCCGTCCGGCATCCGGGCAGGTCACCACCCCTGCGACGCTCCACGCCGCACACACGCGGGGCTCCGCCCCTCCCACGACACACGGCATACGGCCCCACGCCGCACAGGAGCGGGCCGCCGATCCCGCGACACCTCACACGGCAGGCACCTGGGGCTCCGTCCCCGTCATGGCACGAGTCACCGCGCAGGGCTGGGACGCCGGCCCCGTGACGCCTCACGCGACAGGCAAGGGCGCCGCCCCCGCGTCAGCCCGTTCGGCATGGGCCCGCATCGCCTACCGGCAGGCCCCCGCCACTCCGACCGTGCCGGGCTTCGCGATCCCTCTCCCGGATCTCGCTTTCGCGCCGCGCACCGTCGTGCCTCCCGCCCCCGCCTTCCGCCCGTACCCGGTGTCGGCGCCCCGGGCCGTGCCGGCGGGGCCGCACGACGACCCGGCGTCCGGGGGGTCGGACGGGGCCCTGAACGATGAGGCGGTCGGTGGTACCGCCGCCGTCGGGCTGGTGCTCGTCGGCGGTGCGCTCCTGGTGATCGCCGGGCAGCTGCTCCGGTTGCGGTGGCGGATACGTCGCGGACGCCAGGACGGCGCCCAAGAACGCTGACGGGCCCGCCGGGCCACCGCCCTCCACGCCCGGCGCGTACAGCCGCGCCACCAACCGCCCCGGCCGACGAAAACGCCGGCCCGCAAACACCACGAACGAGGCCCCCCGCAATGGCGAGGGGCCTCGATGCAACGTGCGCCGCCAGGGACTCGAACCCCGGACCCGCTGATTAAGAGTCAGCTGCTCTAACCAACTGAGCTAGCGGCGCCTGCTGACAGAGATAACTTTACACGAACATCGGAGGTGCTCCCGACCACCGGACGGACGTCCGCACCGTACCCGGGGGTGTGGCGTGGGTCACGGGTGCTCCGGGGTCCTGTGTCCCCGCGTTCCCCTACCGCACAAGGACCCCTCTCGTCTCAGGGCGAAAGGCCCCTCATCTCAGGACCTTTGCCTTCACTCCTGTCCGAATTGGTCTGTGAAGATCGAGTTCATGGCCCTAGTGCATCAGTTGCCCCGTCAGCGTGCGGTATCTCCTGACGGTTGAGAGGCTGAGTCGAGCCCAGGCGGGAGAAGAGGATCGGAACGGACTGGGAGGCGAGGGGAATGCGGGTGCCGGTGACTGCCGACGCGTCCGCCGTGGCGCGCGTTCCGCGCCCGCCACGTCCGTGCCGCCCTGCCCCGCGTGCCGCCTCCCGTGTCCCGCGTCCCGTCTCTCCCGGGAAGGGTGCCACGGAACGCGTCCTCCCGTCCGTGCGGACGCGGGCGGCGATGTCATTCGTCACTCCTCCCGCCTCTTCCGCAACCCCATCCTCCCTGGCCACGTCTGGTAAGGCGTGTGCCCCGGATACGGGTCCGCCCCTTCCTCGGAAAGGTTGATCGTCGTGGTGTCGACTGCCAAGCGCACCCTTGAGATGCGACTCCTCCTCGGCCGGGACGACGCACTTCCGGTGTCCGGACGGTTCAGCTACCGCAGCGACCGCCCGTACGAGGTCGATGTCGCCTTCCTCAGCCGTGGCCGCACGGTCTCGACCTGGGTCTTCGCCCGCGATCTGCTGCTGGGCGGACTGCACACGGAGACGGGGCAGGGAGTTGTACGGGTCTGGCCGGTACGCAATGCCGACGGGCGGCGCCGGGTGCACCTCGAACTGCTCACCGACGACGGCCTCTGCGAGTTGTCGGTACGCAGGGCGGACCTGGCCGCCTGGCTGGAACAGACGACGGCGATCGTGGCGCCCGGGAACGAGGGCCGCCACCTGGATATGGACACCCACCTGGCACGGCTGTTCGCGGGGAAGTGCTGATGACGACCATGACCACGACCACCACCGCACAGGGCGCGTACGACGTCGGCCTCGCCGGGCCCGTCGGACCCCCGGTGCCCCGCCGGGCCCCGGAGGCGTCCGCGCCCGGCGACACCGCGGCCCCCGTGGACCTCACCGACGGCGGTCACACCCCGCACGACCCCAGGGAGCACGGTTTCCTCCCCGAGCGCCCGCCGGTCCGCACCATGATCGGCACCTGGGCGCGGCTGGACGCCCTGGCCCGCTCGGTGGCCGTCTCCGGGGGGCGCGAGGAATCCCTCGCCCTCGTCGGGCGTGCCCGCAGGGCGGGTGAGCTGGCCGCGCTGCGGCAGCGGGTCTCCCGGCTGTCGCCGCGCAACGCGGAGGCCGCCGCGATGCGGGTGGCCATGGTCGCCGTGGCCTGCGGCTGGGGCGGGCTCGACCCGCAGGCGCCGGCCGCCCGCGAGAGCGCCGACGAGGCGTTCCTCGACCTGTGGGCCGCCCTCGCCCACCGCATCGACCACGACCAGTTCGTCGCCCTGCCCACCCTCGCGCTCCACAACTGGGCCCCCGAGCGCAAACCGCGCCGCCACATACCCATAGACCAGCTCGCCCGCACCGAGCAGCTCGTCCCGATCGTCCGCTGGTCGCCCGAGGGGCAGCCGCTGTGCCGTCTGGACCGGCTGATGCTGGCCGTGACCCGGCTGGAGGCACACGGCATCTGGCTCTTCCGGCTCGCCGAGACGCTGGCCGGCCGGGCCCCCGACGACTGCTCCACCCCGACCGCCCTGCGCCGGCTGGTCCGCATCCAGCACGCGCTGCGCGCCCAGCTCCACTACGAGACGGCGTCGCTGGCCGACGCCCCGGCCACCGAGCAGCAGAGCGGCGTCCTGGCCGCGCTCGCCGAACAGGGCGCCCTGGAGCCGCCCGTCCTCCAGGCCGCGGACGCGGTCCTCGGGATCGGCGGCCGGCGGGTGGGGGAGGGGCGCAGGCAGTTGCTGCGCCGCCATCTGCCGGCGCAGCACCGCGCATGGCTGAGCGCGATGGACCGGCACTGCGCCCCGGTCCGTACGCTGGCGCACCGAGGCGGCCCGGACGCCGCCGTCTACCGGGAGGCGCAGGAGTCGCTGATCGCCCTGCGCCGTACGTACGCCACGCTGGTCAACACCGCCGCCCGCACCAGTACGGGGACGTTGCGCAGCGCCGCCTGAGGGGCGGGGCGGGTCGTTCCGGAGCCCGGCGCTCCGTTGTTATTGGTCTGGACATGGCGAGTTCATCTCGCCTAGTCTGCGGATTGGTCTGGACCGCACACCGCCGGCTCATGGAACATCCCCCCACTCCTCCAGGAGCGTCAGCATGCGCAAGAGGATCAGTGCCGCCGTGATCGGACTCGGTCTCCTCGGCACCTCCGTACTGGCCACGGGCAGCGCGTCCAGCCATGGCTACAGCGACGCGCCCCCCAGCCGCCAGGCGCTCTGCGCCAACGGCACCGCCAAGGACTGCGGCGCCATCCAGTACGAGCCGCAGAGCGTCGAGGGCCCCAAGGGCTTCCCCGCCGCCGGCCCGGCCGACGGCAAGATCTGCTCCGGCGGCAACGAGGGCTTCGCCCCGCTGGACGACCCGCGCGGCGGCAAGTGGCCCGCCACCAAGCTCTCCGCCGGCCAGGGCTACACCTTCACCTGGCGCCTGACCGCACGCCACGCCACCACGGACTTCCGGTACTTCATCACCAAGGACGGCTACGACCCGAGCAAGCCGCTCACCCGGGCCGACCTGGAGCCGGAGCCGTTCATGACCGTGCCGATGGGCGGTGTCCGCCCCGGCGAGACCGTGCAGCACCAGGGCACCGTGCCCACGCAGAAGTCCGGCCACCACATCATCCTCGGCGTCTGGGACATCGCCGACACGGGCAACGCGTTCTACGCCTGCTCGGACGTCGACATCTCCTGACGGCCGCGTGCCCGGGGCGTTCCGGCCGCGCGCCGGACCGTGCCCCCGGGCCGTGAGCCCCGTCGGGGCCTTCCCGTCACCCCACGTCCCCCGGGGAGGCCCCGACCTCCACGCATGCCGAAGGGGCCGTTCCTGGAATTCCAGGAACGGCCCCTTCACAGGTGCGCCGCCAGGGACTCGAACCCCGGACCCGCTGATTAAGAGTCAGCTGCTCTAACCAACTGAGCTAGCGGCGCGCGCTGACAAAAGAAATACTACCCGGTCTCCGGGGGTGCTCCCGACCACCTTGGTGATCACCCCGCCGGCCGCCCCCGCGGCACGGCCGTCCGGGGCGGGATTCCCGGCCCGCCGGGGCCCGGGGAACCGCTTCAGATCGCCAGCGACAGCAGTACCGGCGCCGCCCTGCGGTTGAGCGCGTCCGCGGCCTGCCGCAGGCGGTGCGCGTGCTCCAGCGGCATCGACAGGGCGAGGCAGCCCACCGTCGCGCCCGCCGTGATCGGCACCGCGGCGCAGACCGTGCCGACGGCGTACTCCTGGAGATCGAGGACGGGGACCGTCGGCGGCTGGCTGTCGAGCTTGTGGAGCAGCACCTTCTCGTTGGTGATCGTCCGCGAGGTGAGACGGGCGGTCTTGTGGCGCGCGAGATGGTCCTTGCGGCTGTCGTGGTCCAGCTGGGCGAGCAGGCACTTGCCGACCGCGCTGGCGTGCGCGGTGCGGTGGAACTCGGCCCACTCGTTGACCTTCGGGGCCCGCGGTCCGTCCGCATAGTGGAGGATCTTGACCTCGCCGTCGATGTAGCGGCTGATGTACACCGCGGCGCCGACCGAGTCGCGCAGCTCGTCGAGGGTGATCTGGAGCTTGTCCCGCAGGGCCTGGTCGCGGTCGCCGCCCGTGCCCAGCAGGAGCAGCGCCTCGCCGACGACGTACGCGCCGTCGGCGGCCCGCCGCACATAGCTCTCGTGCAGCAGCATCGCCAGCATCGGGCCGAGGAGCTCGGCGGGCAGGCCGGTCGTACGGGCGATCTGCGCATCGGTCACCCCGTCGGCGTGACCGGCGATCACTTCGAGCACGCGAAGGGCGTACTGCACCGAATGGAACGGCGCGGTCGGCTCGGGCTTCAGCGCCACGGTGTCCCCCAGCAGGTTGTTACCGCTTGCGTCGGGCCGCTGTCGGGGGAGCGTACGGCGGTGTCGCCGGATGCTCCCGTGCGGCGGGCCCTACCACGATAGCGGCCAACGGCCCGTGAGGAAGGGGGTCTTGACCGAAAAGTGCGGTGCGTCGGGCTTCTGTCCAGCGAAGCAGTGTTCCGGCATGTGCCCCCGGCACGTTCCCAGGTCCCGGTGGCGGGGTGCCGGAGGGGCGTGCGCGGGCGCACATGAGCGGGCCGAGGCATGCGCCGGAGCGCACGGTCACCGGGGGCGCATGCGCCGGTACGCCCATGTGCCGGACCCTTTCCGCCCCGTCCCGCCGAGTTGCGCCGGACCCGGCGGCGACACCCCGTCGCGGGGTGTGGCGGGCGCCCGGCTTGCCCGCTTACGGTGGGGGTGCCGGATGTGCAACTCCTGGACTGCCGTGGCCGGTTGATTCCGTTCCGCGCGGAGGGCACGCGGGCACCGGCCCGGCAGCGGACCGGAAGGAGGCCGAATGGCCGACCGTTTCATCGAGGTGTCCCTGGACAAGCGGGGCGTGCGCTGCACCGCCCGGCTGCTCGACGACCGCGCCCCCCTCACCTGCGACGCCGTCTGGAACGCCCTGCCCCTCGGCGGTGACGTCTACCACGCCAAGTACGCCCGCAACGAGATCTACGCCCTCGTCCCCGCGTTCGCCCCCCAGGAGCCGCCGCTGGAGAACCCCACGATCACCCCCATCCCCGGCGACCTGTGCTACTTCACCTTCAGCGACACCGAGCTGGGCACCGCGTCCTACGGCTACGCGCAGGACGCCGACCACCGCGGCCGCGCCACCGTCGTCGACCTCGCGCTCTTCTACGAGCGCAACAACCTCCTCATCAACGGTGACGCGGGCTGGGTGCCGGGCATCGTCTGGGGCTCCGTCACCGACGGCCTCGACCGCATGGCCGACGCCTGCCAGGACCTGTGGCGGGCCGGCGCCCTCGGCGAAACCCTCAGCTTCCGCCGGGCCTAGGCACCCCCGCCGCCCCCGCCTCGTAGAGCGCGTGCGCGGCGCGCAGGACCAGCGCGTCCGCGTGCCGCGCGCCGATCAGCTGGACCCCGATCGGCAGTCCGCCGCCGTCCAGCCCGCAGGGCACCGTCGCGGCGGGCTGCTGCGTCATGTTGAACGGATAGGTGAACGGGGTCCAGCCCGTCCACCGGGTGTGCCCGGACCCGGCCGGGAACTCGGCGCCCGCCTCGAACGCGGTGATCGGCTCGGTCGGGGCGACCAGCAGGTCGTAGGTGTCGTGGAAGCGTCCCATCGTCTTGCCCAGCGCGGCCCGGACGTCCACCGCCGCCAGGTAGTCCGCCGCGGTGAAGCCGGCGCCTTTCTCGCCGATCTCCCGCAGGCCCGGGTCGAGCAGGTCCCGCGCCTCCTCCCGGACGTGCCCCACCAGCCGGGCCGCGCCGCTGAACCACAGGGTGTGGAACGCCTCCACCGGGTCCTCGAACCCCGGATCGGTCTCCTCGACGCGGGCGCCCAGCGCCTCCAGCGTGGCGGCCGCCGAGCGGACCGCCGCCGCGATGTCCGGCGCGACCGGTACGCCCAGGCCGAGCGCCGGGCTGTACGCGACCCGCAACCCGGCCACCGGCGCGTCCAGCGCCTCGCGGAAGGAGCCGGCGGGCGGGGGCAGCTGGGTCCAGTCGCGGGAGTCCGGTCCGCAGATCACGTCCATCATCAGCGCCGCGTCCGCCACGTCCCGCGTCATCGGCCCGACGTGCGACAGCGTCCCGAACGGGTTCGCCGGGTACAGCGGCACCCGCCCGTACGTCGGCTTGAACCCGAAGATCCCGCAGAACGACGCCGGGATGCGGACCGAGCCGCCGCCGTCCGTCCCCAGGCTCAGCGGGCCCGCGCCCAGCGCCACCGCCGCCGCGCTGCCCCCGCTGGAGCCGCCCGCGGTGCGCGACGGGTCGTACGGGTTGCCCGTCACCCCGTGCCGCGGGCTGTCGGTGACGCCCTTCCAGCCGAACTCCGGAGTCGTCGTCCGGCCGACGAACACCGCGCCGGACTCCCGCAGCCGGGCGACCGCCGGGGCGTCCTCGTCCCAGGTCCCGTCCTCCTCGCGGACGGCCAGGGAGCCGCGCAGCGTCGGCGCGCCCTTGGCCAGGAGCAGGTCCTTGACCGTCACCGGCACCCCGTCCACCGGGCCGGCCGGCTGCCCCGCCCGCCAGCGCCGCCCGGACTCCTCGGCCTCCGCCAGGGCCTGCTCGGCATCGATCCGGACGAACGCGTTGACGGCCTCCTGGGCCCGCCCGGCCCGCTCCAGCACCTCCCGGACGGCCTCGACGGGCGAGAACTCACCGGCCGCGTACCCGGCGGTGAGGGCAGCGGCGGTCAGATCGGCGAGCCGGGTCGGGGTGCCCTTCGCGGTGGTCGGTTCGGTCATCGCGTCCTCCAAACGAGTGGCCGCCCCGGGCGCCCGGGACGGCGGGCCGGTACGGGTGCGCGGGCACGGCCGCGTCCGGGCGCCCGTGTCCCGCCGGGCCGGGCACCGCGGCGGCGGACGGATCGGGTCCCCGCCGTGCGAGGGACCGCTCCGGTGCGCCGATCACCGTTCCGTTCCCGGCCCGCCGCCCCCGTATGCGACCACCGCACCCGCGCGGCGCAATCCGCGCCCGGCCCGCGGCTCAGTCCACCGGGACGTACCCGAGCCGCTTGTCGACGACGTTGCGCAGCGGGCGCCCGGCCTCCCACGCGTCGAAGTTGTCCTGGAACTGCTCGGCCAGCGCGTCCCGCCAGCCCACCGTGTCCCCGCTCATGTGCGGGGAGACGATCAGGCGCGGCACGTCCCACAGCGCGCTGTCCGGCGCCAGCGGCTCCGCGACGAACACATCGAGCGCCGCCCCCGCGATCTCCTCCGCGCGCAGCGCCGCGGCCAGCGCCGTCTCGTCGACCAGCGGCCCGCGCCCGACGTTGACGAAGCAGGCCCGCGACGGCATCCGGGCGAACGCCTCCCGCCCGAAGAGGCCGCGGGTCTCCTCGGTCAGCGGCGCCGCGCACACCACCCAATCGGCCTCTTCCAGCAGCGTGTTCAGCGCCCCGGAGGCGTGCACGGTGCCGAACCGGGGATCGCCGGTCCGCTCCCGGCGGCCCACCAGGTCGACCGCGACACCCAGTGCCATCAGGGTCGTCCCGGCGGCCCGTCCGATGGGCCCGGAGCCGACGACCACGGCGCGGGTGCCGGCCACCCGCCGAGTCTCGCGGTGCCGCCAGCGCCGCTGCCGCTGCCACTCCCAACTCCCGTGGAAGTCCTTGGCCATGGCGAGAACCAGCCCCGCCACGTACTCGGCGATCGGCTGCTCGAAGATCCCCCGGGCGTTGGTCACCACCGTGTCGTCGGCCACCAGAGCCGGGCACAGCAGCCGGTCGACGCCGGCGCTCGCGGTGTGCACCCAGCGCGGCCGCGGCCCGCTCGCGGGCCATGCCCTCCGGATCGCGTCGGAGGTGAAGTCCCAGGCCAACAGCACATCGGCGGTGGGGAGTCGGTCGGCGAGGGTGTTCTCGTCGGCGTGCACCACCCGGGCGCGTCCGGCGAGGCGGTCCAGCTTCGGTGGCGGGTCGGCGCCCAGGACGAGGACGGTGCGGTGCGGCATGGTCCCCCAACCGTGGTGGAGCGGGTGCCCCGTACGGGAAGGGAGGGGCTCCCGGGAATGTCTGAGATGCGAGGATTGACCACGCTAAGAAGTCGTATCTACGGTGTCAACAACGGCTTTGTTCCGACGCCCCGGCATCCGCCGGCCGCACAGAAAACGCCGGGCTCCGCCCCGGCCCATCCTTGCCCTTCGTTCTCCCAGGGGCCTTCATGGACGTCTCTTCCTTTGTCGGTGGCCCCCGGCCCCAGCTCGGTGTGGGCGTCGTCGCCCCGTTCGACTTCGCACTCGACCGCGAGCTGTGGCGCTGGGTACCGGACGACGTGTCCCTGCACCTCACCCGCACCCCGTTCGTCCCGGTCGAGGTCAGCCTTGGCCTGGCCCGGCTGGTCAGCGAGCACGAGACGCTGCGCTCCGCCGTCCGGGCGCTGCGCGCGGTCTCACCGCAGGTCATCTCGTACGCCTGTACCTCCGGCAGTTTCGTCGCCGGACTCGCGGGCGAACGCGCGATGACCGACGCGATGACCCGGGCCGGCGACGTGCCCTGTCTGACCACCTCGGGCGCGCTCATCGAGGCGCTGCGCGAGATCGGCGCCGGGCGCATCGCCGTCGTGACCCCGTACACCCGATCGGTCACCGACGCCCTGGAGGACTTCCTCGCCGAGGCGGACGTCACGGTCACCGGCCGCGCCTATCTCGGCCTGACCCGGCACATCTGGCGGACCGGCTACCGCGAGGTCGTCGACATGGCCCGTACGGCCGTGGTCGGCGACGCCGAGGCCCTCTTCATCAGCTGCACCAACCTGCCGACCTACGACGTCATCCCGCAGCTGGAGGCCGAGCTGAGGATGCCGGTGCTGTCCGCCAATCAGGTGACGATGTGGGCCGCGCTGCGCGCCATCGGCGCCGCCGCGGTAGGCCCGTACCAGGCACTGCTCGACCCGGTGGCCCGCCGGGGCCCGGCCGCGATGACCGGCACCGGCTCGTCCGAGGCCGCCTTCGCGGGGCCGCCGCTGCCACCCGAACCGGAGACCGACGACCTGCCGGGCCGCCCGCCCGACGAACCGGGGACCCCGCCACCGGTGTAGCGCCCCAGGACCGCCCCGCCCGGGGACGCGCGCCCCGGGCACCCGCCCCGAAGGAGACCCACATGGCGACCACGGTCGGCTTCCTCTACCCCGGCCACTCCGCCGAGGACGACTACCCGCGCCTCGCCGCCCTGCTCGGCGCCGGGGTGCGGCTGCCGCTCGTCCACACCGACATCGGCGAGGACGCCCACCGGGTCGACGCGCTGCTGGAGATGGGGTCGGCCGCCCGTCTCGCCGCGGGCGTCGCCGCGCTGCGGGAACAGGGCGCCGAGGCCGTCGTGTGGGCCTGTACGAGCGCCAGCTTCGTCTTCGGGCGGGACGGCGCCCGCGAGCAGGTCCGCGAGCTGTCGGCGGCCGCCGGGCTGCCCGCCTCCAGTACGTCCTTCGCCTTCGAGCACGCCGTCCGGGCGCTGGGCGTGCGGCGCGTCGCGCTCGCCGCCACCTACCCGGACGATGTCGCCGACCGCTTCCGCGCCTTCCTCAAGGCCGCGGGCGCCGAGGTCGTCTCCACCCGCGCCAGCGGCATCGTCACCGCGGCGGAGGTCGGCACCTGGGGCCGCGCCGAGGTGCTGGCGCTGGCCGAGGCCGGTGACCACCCGGACGCCGAGGCGGTCCTGCTGCCGGACACCGCCCTGCACACCGCGCGGTGGCTGCCGGACCTCGAAGCCGCACGGGGCAAACCGGTCCTCACCGCCAATCAGGTGACCGTCTGGGAGGGCCTGCGCCTCCTGGACCTCCCCCTCTCCCGCCCCGCCCTCGGCACACTCTTCACCAGGGCCGCACGGCCGTAGCGGGCCCCGCGCCGCCCGCCGGGAATAAACCGGAGATCTTCTCCGGTTGCTCCTCCGGCAGACCAGCGACGCGAGGAGGACTGGCACGTGAGCGGCAACGACGAGACCCGCGGCACCACCGGCGACGGCATCCGCGGCCCGGCCCGCGGCACCGCACCCGTACCGCTGTCCGTCCTCGACCTGGTGACGGTCGGGGCGGGCGGCACCGCGGGCGACGCCGTCCGTACCTCCGTCGGCATCGCCCGGACGGCCGAACGCCGCGGCTACCACCGCTACTGGGTCGCCGAGCACCACTCCATGCCCGGCGTCGCCTCCTCCTCACCCGCGGTGCTCCTCGCGCACCTCGCCGCCCACACCGATACCATCCGCCTCGGTTCCGGCGGCGTCATGCTGCCCAACCACGCGCCCCTGGTGATCGCCGAACAGTTCGGCACCCTGGAGGCGATGGCCCCCGGCCGCGTCGACCTCGGCCTCGGCCGGGCCCCCGGCACCGACGGCGCCACCGCGGCCGCCCTGCGCCGCACCGAACGGCTCCACGAGGGGGCCGAGGACTTCCCGCAGCAGCTCTCCGAGCTGACCCGCTTCCTCGACGACGACTTCCCCGACGGCCACCCCTACGCCCGCGTCCACGCCGTACCGGGCCCGGTCCAGGCCACCGCGCCCGGCGGGGTGCAGTCCCCGCACCGCCCGCCCCTGTGGCTGCTGGGCTCCTCCGGCTTCAGCGCGCGTCTCGCCGGCTCCCTCGGCCTGCCGTTCGCCTTCGCCCACCACTTCTCGGCCGCGAACACCCTGCCCGCGCTGGACCTCTACCGCTCCTCCTTCCGCCCCTCCGCGGTCCTGGACGCCCCCTACGCGCTGATCGGCGTCGCCGCCCTCGCCGCCGAGGAGGACCGCGAGGCCCGCCGCCAGGTCCGCAGCGGCGCCCTCGCCATGCTCCGGCTGCGCACCGGCCGCCCCGGACTCGTCCCCACCCCGGAGGAGGCCGAGACCTACGCCTATGCCCCGCACGAGCGGGAGTTCGCGGACAGCTGGACGGCCAACGTGATCCACGGCACCCCCGACGCCGTACGCCAGGGCCTGGACGACCTCGCCCGACGCACCGGCGCCGACGAGCTGATGATCACCGCCAACGCCCACTCCGGCACCGCCCGCCTGCGCAGCTACGAACTGATCGCCGACGCCTACGGGCTTCCGGGTGCCTGACGGGCCCAGGGCCTGTGGCGGAGGCCCCGCCCACGACGGGATCTCCGCCACAGGCCCTACCCGCCGCTCCGTTCCGCGTCCAGCAGGGCCGTGACCTGCTCCGGCGCCAGCGGCCGGGAGTAGAGCCAGCCCTGCCCGGTGTCGCAGCCGATCCGCCGCAGCCGCTCGGCCTGCTCCGCGCTCTCCACGCACTCCGCGGTGACGGTGAGCCCGAGCCGGTGCGCCAGCGAGACCAGCGCCTCCACGATCGTCTCGTCCGCCGGGTTGGGGTGTTCCCGCGAGCGGAAGCCGCGGACGAACGATCCGTCGAGCTTGAGGACGGACACCGGGAGGCGGCTGAGGTAGGCGAGGTTGGAGTAGCCGGTCCCGAAGTCGTCGATGGCGATCCGTACGCCCATGTCGCTGAGCGCCTGGAGCGCCTGGAGCGGCCGGCCGGCCGAGCCCATCACCGCGGACTCGGTCAGCTCCAGCTGGAGCATCCGCGGCTCCAGCTCCGTCTCGGCGAGGATGCCCGCCACGTCCGCCACCAGATCGGAGTCCCACACCTGGCGTACGGCCACGTTGACGCTGACGAACAGGGGCTGTTCGCCGGGCCTGGCCAGCTGCCACGCGCGGGCCTGGCGGCAGGCGCGGGCCAGCACCCAGCGGCCCAGTTCGACGATCGCGCCGTTCTCCTCTGCCAGGGCGATGAACCGATTCGGCGCGAGGGTTCCGAACTGCGGGTGCTGCCATCGCACCAGCGCCTCCACGCCCTGCGCCCGCCCGTCCCCGAGATTGACCAGCGGCTGGTACTCCAACGTGAACTCACCGCGGTCCACGGCCGGACGCAGGGTGCTGGAGAGCGCCTGCCGGGTCATCCGGTGCGCGTTGCGCTCCGGGTCGAACAGCGTCCAGCGGGCCTTGCCGTCCTCCTTGGCCCAGTACAGCGTGGTGTCGGCGGCCTGCATCAGCCCCGTCGCCGTGGTGCCGGACGCGGTGCGCTCGATGACACCGATGCTCGCCGACACAGACAGCCGCTGCCCGGCCAGGTCGAACGGCCGCTCCAGCGCCTCCAGCAGCGCCTGGGCCAGCGAGGCGAGCTGCTCGGTGCCGGTGGACGACTCCACCAGGACCGCGAACTCGTCCCCCCCGAGCCGGGCCACCAGCGGCCCCGCGCGGCCCGCGCCGCTGTCCACCACGGTCTCCGCACAGTGCGTCAGCCGTTGCGCCACCGCGCTCAGCAGCCGGTCGCCGATGCGGTGCCCGAGGGTGTCGTTGACCGCCTTGAAGCCGTCGAGGTCGAGGTAGCACAGGCCGATGCGCCCGGTGCCCGGCTCCGTGGCGGACGCCTCCAGCGCGGCCGCCAGCCGTTCGAAGAACAGGGCGCGGTTGGGGAGCAGGGTGACCGGGTCGTGCATCTGGAGGTGCCGCAGCCGCTTCAGCAGATGACGCTGGTCGCTGATGTCCGCGACGGTCAGCAGCAGCCGCTCCGTACCGGCCAGCGGCTCGACGGTCACCTCCACATGGAGGATGTGCCCCTCGGGGTGCTTGAGGCGGCGGGTGCAGCGCAACCGGGGGCGGCGGCCGCACAGCACCTCCCGGTACTCCGCCCGCACCCGGGGGTCGGAGCCGAGGTCGGCGAGGTCGGCGGCGGTGGTGGCGGCGAGCCGTTCCGGGCCGGTGCCGAGCAGCTCGCCGAGGGCGGGGTTGGCGCTGCGGACGCGGCCGTCGGGGTCGAGGACGGCCATCGGCAGGCGGGCGGCGTGGAAGGCGGCGCCGTAGTCGCCGGGAGCGGCGGCCGGGCCGCCGCGGGGGAGGGGACGGCCGTCGGCCGGAGCGTCGGCACGGGCCCGGGATTCCTTGGTCGTACCCTCACGCTCCGTTACCGACGGAAGCGTTGCTCCGGGCGTGCGGCCCGTACCGTCGGGGTGTCCGCTCACTGCTCGCTCCCGCATGGCGCGTGTCTCGTGATGGGGGGATCTCGCGGTGGAAAGTGTGGCGATCATAGAGGCTGCTGCGGCGGCCGATCCAGCGACGTTGCCGTGATCATCGGCACGCGTGACGGAACTTCGGCCATTTCTGCCCGGCTCTGTTCGCACCTATTACTCGGATGCCCAATCGTGACTGTCCGTTACGGCGAAGTGGAGGTGAAGCGATCACTCGTCCGGCTCTCGCAGCAGGACGAACAGCGGTAAATCACCCCAGGGTGGGTGAGGGGTTCCGATTCCCTCCCTGGAGGTCGATGTGCCGCGCGAGCAGACACCCGACGGGGTGGAGCACCGGACTCTGCGGCGCGTCGCCGCGGTCGCCACCTCCCTCAGCGCCCTGATCGCCACCTCCATCGTGGCCGGGCCCGCCACCGCCTCCGAGGCCACCCTCTCCTGCGCCCTCGGCCGCACCGACGCCCACCACTCCGAGGGCGTCGACGGCTGGAACACCGGCTACCCGCGCCCCGACCACCCCCTCGACGCGGTGATGATCTACCTGTCCTTCCCGGACGCGAAGCCCGCCCTCCCCGTCAAGGACCTCGGCAAGGACTACTTCCCCGCCACCTCCCGCTTCTTCGACCGCGCCTCCTACGGCAGATTCCGGCTCCGCCCGCACATCCACCGCGCCTGGATCCGGATGCCCCGCCCCTCCACCAGCTACGGGATACGTCGCGACTGGTCGCCCGAGCACCGCTCGGCCTATCTGCACGACGCCGTCGCCGCCGCCGACCCCACGATCGACTTCAGCCGCTACGACATCGTCTACTTCGTCGCCGACCCCCACGCGCCCGGCGTCGACTCCGACGCCACCAAGGTCGTCAACCTCGACCGCCCGATGCGGGCCGACGACACCGACCTGCGCCGCTTCGTCACCGTCTTCGAGCAGAACCCGCCCGACCGCAATGTCCTCGCCCACGAGACCGGCCATGTCTTTGACCTGCCGGACCTCTACCACCGGCCGGAGAACGGCAAGGGCGACTGGGACACCCACGTCGGCGACTGGGACCTCATGGGCAGCCAGTTCGGCCTCGCCCCCGACCCGTTCGCCTGGCACAAATGGCGGCTCGGCTGGCTCACCGACCACCAGGTCGACTGCGCCGTACCGGCCCGCGGCACCACCCTGCACTCGCTGCGCCCGCTGTCGGCCCCCATGGAACCCGGCGACGCGCGCCGGCCGCGGCTGCTGGCCGTCCGCACCGGCCGGGACAGCGTGCTCGCCATGGAGATCCGCACCCGCACCGGCAACGACCGCTCCGCGTGCAAGGAAGGGCTGCTCGTCTACCGCGTCAGCAGCGCCACCCCGTCCGGCTCCGGCCCGGTCCAGGTCCTCGGCGGGCACCCGGGCGGCTCCGCCTGCCGCGGTACCTCCGTCCACCCGCCGCTCGCGGACGCGCCCCTCGGCGTGGGGGAGAGCATGGACGACGCCCAGGACGGTGTACGCGTCCAGGTCCTGGCCCGCACCGTCGGCGGCAACTGGACGATCAAGATCGGCCCCGCCTGACCGGACGCGACGAAGGCCCCCACCGTAGTGAGGGCCTTCGTCTGTCGGTGCGCCGCCAGGGACTCGAACCCCGGACCCGCTGATTAAGAGTCAGCTGCTCTAACCAACTGAGCTAGCGGCGCCTGCTGACGGAGAAAACATTAGCACCCGGACCGGGGAGCACAAAAATCGCGCCTGATCAGGGCACGGACAGCACACCGACCGGACGGTCGCACGCCGCCCCGCCGCCGGCCCCGGACCCCTGCGAAGCGGCCTCCGCCGCCGCGTCCCGCAGATCACGGGCGGCCCGGATGCACGCCCACAGCAGGACGTCCGGCCCCGGCAGCCACGGCACCCGTACGCCCGGCGCCACCAGCCAGCGCGCGGCGGCCGGAGCGGGCTCCGTCCCGTCGTCCCCGTAGGCGGCCACCACCGGCCGCAGCGGCGGGACGGTCACCGCGTCCCCGGCGCCGTGGCACAGCAGCGGCGGCACCGCACGCCCCCACTCCTCCCAGGCCAGCAGCGCGGGCAGCCGCTGCGCGGTCCCGGGCGCGGTGAACAGGAGGATGCGGCCCCGGTGCGCCGCCACCGGCCCCGAGCCCGGACCGTCGGTCCATAAGCGGTCCACCATGCGGCGGCCGAACAGCGCCGGAGCGTTGATCACGTCGAAGACCACGCCGCACGGCAGCACGCTCGGGGTGAACGGGTACTCCGCCCACCGGGTGTGCACCTGATGCGGATGAGGACTGGCGGAGGCGAGCCAGTCGGCACCGGCCGACGTGACGTACGAGGCGGCCGGGAACACGGGGGAGAGGGGGACACGGGCGGTGTCGGACAGCCAGTCGCTCATGACACCGGTCTACCGAGGCCCGCCCCGGCACCGCTGCGGAATGGCGGAAACCCGGACACTACGGGCCGGTAAGGAGTATCTTCCCTCCCCGCATATGCCAACGACCCATGGTCGTGCCATGGGCCGCCGGCGACGGACGCGGGGCCCGCCCCCTCCCGCCCAGGATCAGTCCGTACCGCCGGACGCGGACGACCCCTCGCGCATCAGGGCCCGGCCGAACTCGATCATCTTGCGCGCGTAGTCCTCCGACCACTCCGCCCGCTCGGCCAGCGCCGCCTCCGTCAGCCGGTCGAAGCGCCCCGGGTCGGCCAGCTGCGCCGCCGCCACCGCCTGGAACTCCGTCGCCCGGTCGGCCGCCGCCCGGAAGGCCAGCGCCAGCTCCGTGGCGCGCGCCAGCAGCTCACGCGGGTCCTCGATCGACTCCAGCCCGAAGAAGTGCTCGGGGTCGGCCGCCGCCTCGGGCGGCTCGAACAGCAGCGCCGCGGGCCTCAGACGCCGGGACGCGGCCGCGGCGCCGCGCGGATCGGGAGCCGGCTGCGGCTCGGACATGGACGTACCTCCAGAATCGTGTGCCGCATTCCATTGTCCCGCCCCGTGCAAGGGGGCCCGCACAGGGGCCCACCGGCGCGTCCGGCCCCCGCCCGTCTCGGCCCCCACCGCCGTATTGACGATGTCTCCGTAGCTCAAAGATGCCGGTGCAAGCCCGAGCAAGTGCCTGGACCAGGGAGTCTGCCATGGCCGTAGAGTTCGTTGGGATCGACCCCGACACCGGCCGGGACCATCCGGTGGGAGCACTACGTCACCCATGCCAACGTCACGGCGGGGGAACAAGTCCGATGGCTGCCCCGGCGGCAGGCCACCACCCTTGCCCTGCCGGGAAACGACTTCTGGACCAGGCCCCCGACCTGATCGCGGCCAGCAGGCAGTCGGCCGAGGCGCATGTGGAGTGGAGGCGGCTTCAGCGCACCGGTCTCCGGCGCCTGCAGGAGAGCGTCGGCGACCTGTACCAACAAACCAGAACTTTCCGCGTCTACGTATCCGATGTGATCCCTGGCTTCCTTCAAACGGCGGGGTACGCCTCCGCTCTGCTGTCCTCCCTCGCGGGTTTCCGAGGCGCACCGGACGACGTGAGCGAGGCGGTGGCAGCCCGGATGCGGCGGAACAAGGTGCTGGGCGAGGGCGGGCGCCGGTTCTCCTTCGTGCTGGAGGAGTCGGTGTTGCGATACCGGCTGTGCAGCGCCGAAACCATGGCGGCGCAGCTCGGCCACCTGCTGGGAGCCATGGACTTTCACAACGTCGCCGTGGGCATCGTCCCGTTCGCGGAACAACGGGCCGTGTGGCCCATGCCGACCTTCACGATCTTCGATGACCGAAGGGTGCACGCGGACACCCCCGACGCCGCGTCCACGCTCACGCGGCCCAGCCAGGTCGAGCTGTACTCCCGTGCCTTTGACCGTCTCTCGCGGCAGGCCGCAAGGGGAGCGGCGGCCCGCGCGCTCATCGCGGACGCGGTGGCATCTCTGGGCTGACCAGCGGCGACCGGACATCACGACGCCTACGGCTACCGCTCGCCGTCGCCGCTCACGGCCGCCAGGCCACCCGGTGTTCCGCGAGGTGTGACAGGACGGCGTGGTTGGCCTCCCAGCCGTCCGGGAACTTGACGGTGACGCCCAGTGGGACCGGGTCCGTCGAGGGGTGTTCGTCCAGGAGGTCGGCGACGCCGGCGCGGCACACCACGACGCATGCCTGGCGGTGGCGGGAGGTGAGGACGCACAGGCGGCCGGTCTCCAGGTGGAAGGCCGTGGCGTCCGGGCGGCCGGAGAGGGGGTGCAGTACGACCGTCACGTCGAACTCGCGGCCCTGGAGACGGTTGGCGGTGTCGACCGTCACGCCCGTGACGCCCAGTTCGGCCAGGGCGGCGCGGACCGC
>NZ_JCANQV010000013.1:0-45550 GCF_059553635.1 Candidatus Streptomyces philanthi | reverse complement strand
TCCCCGGCCCCGCCCCCGCGCCCCGGCTGCCGGCGACCGTACGGTCCGCCGACGGCCGCGAGGTGACGGTGCGCAAGGCGCGCCGGATCGTGCCGCTCAGCGGTTCCCTCTCGGAGACCGTCTTCACCCTGGGGTTCGGGGACCGGGTCGTCGCCCGCGACATCACCGCCACCTTCGCCCAGGCCGGAAAACTCCCCCTGGTCACCCGCGCCCACGACGTCTCCGCGGAGGGTGTGCTCTCCCTCGCGCCCGACCTGGTGCTCGCCGAGTCCACCACCGGGCCGTCCGAGGCCGTCGAGCAGATACGGGCCGCGGGCGTCCCGCTCGTCGTCGTCCCGCCCGCCGCCTCGCTGGCCGACATCGACCGCCGCGTCGACGCGGTCGCCGCCGCGCTCGGAGTGCCGGAGGCCGGCGCGGCGCTGAAGGCGCGCACGGACCGGCGGTTGAAGGCCGTCGAGGGCACCGTCCCCGCCCGCGGCCGCAAGCCCCGCGTCGCCTTCCTCTACCTGCGCGGCTCGGCGTCCGTGTACCTCCTCGGCGGCGCCGCCTCCGGCGCGCGCTCGCTCATCGAGGCGGCGGGCGGCGTCGACGCCGGCGCGGCCTCCGGGTTGAAGAAGGACTTCACGCCGCTCACCAGCGAGGCCCTGGCCAAGGCCGCGCCCGACGCGTTCCTCGTCATGACCGACGGGCTGAAATCGGTCGGCGGCACGGACGGGCTGGTGAAGCTGCCCGGCATCGCGCAGACCCCTGCGGGCGCGGACCGCAGGGTGGTGGCGATCGACGACGGCGTCCTGCTCGCGTACGGTCCCCGGACCGACCAGGTGCTGCGCTCGTTCGTCCGGCAGCTCCACGCCGGGGGGCAGTGAGATGGCACCGCTTCCCGCCACGAGCACCGCCGCGCCGTCCCGGCTCCCGGGCCGGACGGCGCTGCTCACCACGGGCCTGGCCGGCGCCCTGGTCCTGGCCTGTCTGCTGTCCGCCGGGACCGGCGCGTACGGCATCCCGCTGCCGGACGTCCTCGGCTCGCTGCTGCACCATCTGCACCTCGGCGGCGCGGAGTTGGACCGGATCGGCGAGAGCGTGCTGTGGAACGTACGGCTGCCGCGCGTGGTCCTCGCGCTGCTGGTCGGCGCCTCGCTCGGCTGCGCCGGCGCCCTGATGCAGGGCGTGTTCGGCAATCCGCTCGCCGAACCGGGCGTCATCGGCGTCTCGTCGGGCGCGGCCGTCGGCGCGGTCGCCGCCATCGGCCTGGGCCTGACCTTCCTCGGCACATGGACGGTGACGGTCTGCGCGTTCGCGGCCGGGCTGGTGACCGTCACGGCGGTCTATCTGCTCGCACGGTCCGGCGGCCGTACCGAGGTCGTCACCCTCGTCCTCACCGGCATCGCCGTCAACGCCTTCGCGGGCGCGCTCATCGGCCTGTGCGTCTTCGCCGCCGACAACGCGCAGCTCACCCAGATCACCTTCTGGCAGCTCGGCTCCCTCTCCCAGGCCACCTGGCCCAAGGTCGCCGCGGTCCTGCCGTGCGCCCTCGTGGGGCTCGCCCTGGCACCGCTGTCCGCCCGCAAGCTGGACCTGCTGGCGCTGGGCGAGCGCTCCGCCCGTCATCTGGGCGTCGACGTCGAACGGCTGCGCCTCGGCCTGGTCCTGGTCGTCGCGCTGCTGACGGCCGCCGCGGTCGCCGTCTCCGGCATCATCGGCTTCGTCGGGCTCGTCGTCCCGCACCTGCTGCGCATGGCGGCGGGTCCGGGGCACCGCTTCCTCGTCCCCGGCAGCGCCCTGGGCGGCGCGCTGGTGCTGGTCGTCGCCGACCTCGCGGCCCGCACGCTGGCCCGGCCCGCCGAACTCCCCCTCGGTGTCCTCACCGCGCTCGTCGGCAGCCCGTTCTTCTTCTGGCTGCTGCGCAGGACCCGCCGCGGACAGGGAGGCTGG
The DNA here is from genome assembly GCF_059553635.1 of Candidatus Streptomyces philanthi. Classification (NCBI taxonomy): domain Bacteria; kingdom Bacillati; phylum Actinomycetota; class Actinomycetes; order Kitasatosporales; family Streptomycetaceae; genus Streptomyces; species Candidatus Streptomyces philanthi. The sequence goes on along the minus strand of NZ_JCANQV010000013.1, from coordinate 43,618 downwards.
GCATGACCAACCCCCTCTTCCGGGCACGCGCCCGCCGGATGCCCCGGCCGCCGGAGGCCGGGCGGCCCTGTGCCGAGGCCGACGGCGTCCGCGTCGTACGGGGCGGCCGCACCGTCCTCGACGGGGTGAGCCTCGCCGCCCGGCCCGGCGAGGTGCTGGCCCTGGTGGGCCCCAACGGCGCGGGCAAGTCCACGCTGCTGGCCGTCCTCGCCGCCGACCTGGTGCCGCAGGCGGGCACCGTACGCGTCGACGGGCGGCCGGCCGAACAGTGGTCGGCGGCCGAACTGGCCCTGCGCCGGGCCGTGCTGCCGCAGTCCGCGACGCTCTCCTTCCCGTTCACGGTGGAGGAGGTCGTCCGCATGGGGCGTGCGCCGTGGGCGCGGACGGAGCGGGAGGCGGAGGACGAACGGGCCGTCGCCGAGGCGATGCGGGCGACGGAGGTCACCGGCTTCGCCGGCCGTCCGTTCTCCGCGCTCTCCGGCGGTGAGCGCGCCCGGGTGGCGCTCGCCCGCGTCCTCGCCCAGCGCACCGCGCTGCTGCTGCTCGACGAGCCGACCGCCGCGCTCGACCTGCGCCACCAGGAGATGGTGCTGCGTCTGTGCCGCCGCCGGGCGCGGGAGGGTGACGCCGTCGTGGTCGTCCTGCACGACCTCACCCTCGCGGCCGGGTACGCGGACCGCGCCGCCGTACTGCACGAGGGGCGGGTGGCCGCGCAGGGCGCGCCCGGCGAGGTCTTCGGGGCGGGGCTGCTCTCCCGGCTCTACCGGCAGCCCGTCGAGGTGCTCGCGCATCCCCGCTCGGGCAGCCCGCTGGTCGTACCGGTCCGGGACGACGACGACACGGACGGGTGAGGCGGACGGGACGGCGGGGGCGGACGGTCCACCCGTACGGGCGTCTTCCCCCGCCGCGCCCGCGTCCCTACCCTCGGCGTGCGGAGGAAGGCGCGGCGCGCCGCCCGCGCACGACCGGCCGTCCCGTCACCGAGGAGCCCGTATGACCGACCCGCGCATCGTCACCGTCCGGCCCGCGGACACGGAGTACGCCTGGACGTTCGGCGGGGCCGCGCCCGTGGCCCGTATCGCACCCGGCACGGTGCTCGACGTGTTCACCGAGGACTGCTTCGGCGGGCGGGTGCGGACGGCGGACGACCTGGTGTCGAAGGTCTGCGACTTCCCGTTCGTCAATCCGCAGACCGGGCCGTTCCATGTCGAGGGCGCGGAGCCGGGCGACACCCTGGCCGTGCACTTCGTGTCGATCGAACCGCGCCGGGACTGGGCGGCCTCGGCGACGGTGCCGCTGTTCGGGGCGCTGAGCGCCACCCACACCACCGCCGCGCTGCACCCGCCGCTGCCGGAGGCGGTGTGGATCTGGGAGCTGGACCGGACCCGGCGGCTGTGCCGCTTCCGTACCCGGGAGGGCGGGACGGAGCTGACGCTGCCGATGGACCCGATGCACGGCACGGTCGGTGTGGCGCCCGGCGGCCTCGAAGTGCGGTCGTCGCTGGTGCCGGACACGCACGGCGGCAACATGGACACGCCCGAGATGCGGGCCGGGGTCACCTGCTATCTGGGCGTCAATGTCGAGGGGGCGCTGTTCAGCCTCGGGGACGGGCACGCGCGGCAGGGCGAGGGTGAGAGCTGCGGGGCGGCGGTCGAGACGGCGATGCACACCGTGGTGATCGTGGAGCTGCTGAAGGGGGTGGCCACGCCGTGGCCGCGTCTGGAGTCGGACACCCACATCATCTCCACGGGTTCGGCCCGCCCCCTGGAGGACGCCTTCCGGATCTCCCAGCTCGATCTGGTGCGGTGGCTCGGCCGGGACTACGGGCTCGGTGAACTGGACGCGTACCAGTTCGTGACGCAGGCCGCCGAGTCGCCGCTCGCCAATGTCTGCGACAGCAACTACACCTGCGTCGCCAAGCTCCGCAAGGAGTGGCTGCCGCCGGCCGCGCCGCACGGCGGGCTGCACCAGGAGCTGCGGGCGCGGGCGGCCGCGCTGGTGTGACGGCGGGCGGTCAGGCGGCCGTCTCCTCCGTGTCGTCCTTCTTCTCCGCCAGGCCCAGTGTCAGCGCGCCGTCCTGGACGTCGGCGACGACGGTGTCGCCCGGGTTGAGGGTGCCGTCGAGGAGCATGGTCGACAGCCGGTTGTCGAGTTCGGTCTGGAGGGTGCGGCGCAGCGGCCGGGCCCCGAACTCCGGCTGGTAGCCGCGGTTGACCAGCCATTCCTCGGCGGCCTCGGTGACCTCCAGGCCGATCTGCTGGGCGCGCAGCCGGCGTCTGCTGTGCTCCAGCAGCAGGTCGACGATCTTCACCAGGTCGGTACGGGTCAGGGCGTGGAAGACGATGATCTCGTCGACGCGGTTGAGGAACTCGGGGCGGAAGTGGGCCCGCAGATCGGCCATCAGCTCGTCGCGGATCTCGTCGACCGCGCCGTGGTGCCGGAGGATGCGCTGGGAGCCGATGTTGCTGGTCATGATGACCACGGTGTTGCGGAAGTTGACGGTGCGTCCCTGGGCATCGGTGAGCCGTCCGTCGTCGAGGACCTGGAGCAGCAGGTTGAAGACGTCCGGGTGGGCCTTCTCCACCTCGTCGAACAGCACCACGCTGTACGGCTTGCGGCGCACCGCCTCGGTGAGCTGCCCGGCCTCCTCGTAGCCGACGTAGCCGGGCGGGGAACCGACGAGCCGGGAGACGGTGTGCTTCTCCTGGAACTCGCTCATGTCGAAGCGCACCATCCGGTCGGGGTCGCCGAAGAGGAGTTCGGCGAGCGCCTTGGCCAGTTCGGTCTTGCCGACGCCGGTGGGGCCGAGGAAGAGGAAGCTGCCGGTGGGCCGGTCGGGGTCGCCCATCCCGGCCCGGCCGCGGCGCACGGCCTGGGACACGGCGGTCACCGCCTCGTCCTGGCCGATCACCCGCCGGTGCAGCGCGTCCTCCAGTTTCATCAGCCGGTCGCGTTCGGTCTCGGTGAGTTCGGAGACGGGGATGCCGGTGCGGGCGGAGAGGACGTCGGCGATGTCCTCGGCCGTGACGGCGGGGGCCTGTCCGCGTTCCTCCCCGGCGCCGGCCAGTTCCTGCTCCAGCGCGCCGATCTCGTTCTTGAGCCGGCCCGCGCGTTCGTAGTCCTCGGTGCTGACGGCCTCGTCCTTCTCCCGCCGCAGCTTGGTGAGGCGGTCCTCCAGGCCCGCGGTGCCGTCCGGTGAGCCGAGGCTGCGCAGTCCCACCCGGGCGCCGGCCTGGTCCATGAGGTCGATGGCCTTGTCGGGCAGGAAGCGGTCGCTGAGGTAGCGGTCGGAGAGGGCGGCCGCGGCGTCCAGTGCTTCGTCGGTGAACCGCACCTGGTGGTGGGCCTCGTAGGCGTCACGGAGGCCGCGCAGGATCTCGACGGTCTCCTCCACGGTGGGTTCGGGCACCATGACGGGCTGGAAGCGGCGTTCGAGCGCGGCGTCCTTCTCGATGTATCTGCGGTACTCGTCGATGGTGGTCGCGCCGACGACGCTGAGGTCGCCGCGGGCGAGCGCGGGCTTGAGGATGTTGCCCGCGTCCATGGCGCCCTCGCCGCCCCCGCCCGCGCCGACGACGGTGTGCAGTTCGTCGATGAACAGGATGACGCCGTCCCCGGACCGCACGACCTCGTCGATCACCTTCTTCAGCCGCTCCTCGAACTCCCCCCGGTACTTGGAGCCGGCGACCAGTCCGGCGAGATCGAGCCCGACGACGCGGCGGTCCCGCAGGGCGCGGGGCACCTCACCGGCGACGATGCGCTGGGCCAGCCCCTCGACGATGGCGGTCTTGCCGACGCCCGGGTCCCCGATGAGCACCGGGTTGTTCTTCGTCCGCCGGGAGAGGACCTCCACCGTCTGCTCGATCTCCTCCGCCCGGCCGACCACGGGGTCGAGCCGTCCGCCGCGGGCCTCCTCGGTGAGGTCGCGCCCGTACTCGTCGAGCGTCGGGGTGTCGCTGCCCGCGCCCGCCGCGCCCTCCCGCGCGCCGTCGAACGCGCCGGGGGCGGCGCCCTCGGAGCGCAGGGTGCGTGAGGCGCCGGAGCGGGTGTCGTCCAGCAGCGCGGCCAGGATGTGCTCCGGGCCGATGTACGAGGCGCCGGCCGCCTGCGAGCGGGCGTGGGCGGCGAGCAGGGCGCGCTTCGCGGCCGGGGTGAGGGCTGGTTCCCCGGTGCCGGTGCCGGACGGCAGGCTGCCGCGCAGGTCGGCGGCGAGGGCGTCCGGGTCGGTGCCGCCCTGTTCCAGCACCTGCCGTGCGGCGGGTACCTGGGTGGCGGCCCACAGCAGGTGCACCGTGTCGAGGTCGCACCCGTCCTCGGCGGCCCGGCCGCCGGCCGCCGCGAGCAGTTCGTGCGAGGAGTCGCTGAGCAGGCGGCCGATGGGCACGCGCTGCACGGCGGGCGGGGAGGCCGCCGGGCTCATGCCGAAGAACCGGTTGAAGAGATCGGAGAAGGGGTCGCCTGACCCGAAGGGCGAAGTCGTCACCGTGACCCCCTGTCGTGGGGCGGCGGACCACCGGCCGCCGCCCCGCAGTCGATTGCCCGTACGCGGCCAGTGTCGAGGGGGGCGTGCCGCCGTGCGACCGCAGGGAGGGCGGCGGTCGCGGCGGCACGGGCGGGGCGGGCGTCGGGGTCGGCGGGCGGTGAGGGGCGCGGCGGGACCTGCCGGGCGTTGGGCCGTTCGGGTCACGCCCGCCGGATCTTCTCCGCCACTTCCGGCGATCGTTTCCGGCCGTCATGAGGCGTGCCGGGGCCGTGAGGACGGGGAGTTCCCGCCCGTGGGGGCGTGGGCGCGCGATCCGGTCCACCGGGCCGCTAGCGTGGGGCGGAAGGGGTTCCAGAGCGAGGAGAGTGGAGTCGTGGCCGAGCCGTTGAAGACCGTGATCGACGGGACCGAGGTGGAAGTGCCCAACACGATTCCGGACATCCGCGCGGCGCTTCCCGAGGAGCGCCGGGCCGAGTTCGACAAGGCCGTCGACGCGGCCGGCGTCCACGAGATCCACGGTGTCATGCGGCACTGGATGCTGGAGGCGGTCCCCGACCCCGTCGCCGACGCGATCATGGACCGCCTCGATCGTGAAGAGGCCGAACGGACGGGTGCGGCGTGACCTACCGCGTCACCTACGCGCCCCCGGCCGACGACAGCCTGGCGAAGATGCCGGACGCCGCCGCGTTCCGGGCGGAGATGGAGCGCACCCTCGGGCGCGACCCCTACGGACACCACTCCTCCCCGATCCGCGGCCAGGAGGACCGCCGCGAGGCCACCGTCCTCGGCGCGGTCGTCGTCTACTACGTCTCGGGAACGGTCCTGACGGTGACGGTGGTGAGGCTGATCTCCTTGTGAGCGCCGTCGGGGCGCGGTCAGCGGCGCGGCGAGGGCAGCGGGCGCGGCTCGACGCGTTCCTCGGTGGCCGTGCCACCGTCGCGTGTGACGAGGTAGGCGCCCTTGCCGGGCACTTCGGTGACGGCCTCGACCAGTTCGGTGCCCCGGTAGACCAGACCCACGCCGTCGTCGGTGCAGTGGGTGGCGGGCAGCGTGCCGTCGGCGACGAGGCGGTGGACGAGCGGGCGGCGGCCGGGATCGGTGTCGTAGTGCACGCCGTTGCCGTAGGGGAGGAAGCCGAGCGCACCGGTGAGCGGCCGCAGTTCGGGGCCGAACGAGTCCGTGGCACCGCCGCGGAACCAGCAGATCGATCCCGCGCTGACGCCGCTGAGGACGACTCCGGCCTCCCATGCCCGGCGGAACACCGTGTCCAGACCGTGGACCCGCCACACGGCGAGCAGGTTCGCCACCGATCCGCCCATCACCCAGACGACGTCCTGGTCGAGGACGGTCCCTTCCACGTCCTCCAGGTTGGGCATGGGGAAGAGGTGGAGCGGCGTCAGGTCGAATCCGGCGACGCGGGCGGCCTCGGTCATCCGCGCGGTGAAGTGTTCCGCGTCACCGATGGCCGTGCCGACGTACAGGACCCGCGGTCGCCGGCCGTGGACGCCCGACAGGTCGACGGCGTGGTGCACCAGGGAGTCGAACGTGACCATGGTGCGGCCGCCGACGCGGTGGCCGCCGGAGGTGGCGAGGATGGTGGGTACCGGGGCAGTCATGCCGAGCGATCCTAGCTAGGGGCCGTCCCGTCATCGCCGGCGGGGCGGCCCGTCGAACGCCTTGCGCTCCGGGCCGGTTTTCAGAAGAAGCGGGCCATGCCGACGGAGGCCGGGGCGGTCTCGGTGAAGCCGAACTTGGCGTAGAGGTGGCGGGCGTCGCCGTCGGCGATCAGGGAGACATAGGCGCCGGACGGCGCCCGGTCCTCCAGTTCCGTGGTGAGTGCCGCCATGATGCGGCGGCCCAGTCCCCGTCCCTGATGGTCGGGCAGGACGCAGATGTCGACGATCTGGAAGTGGCAGCCGCCGTCGCCCACGATCCTGCCCATGCCGATGGTGTCGTCCCCGTGCCGGACCGTCACTCCGTACCAGGTGTTCGGCAGGGCGGCCTCGGCCGCGGCGGCGGACTTGGGGCTGAGCCCGCAGGCGGTCCGCAGCGCGCGGTAGGTGTCGGCGGACGGGACCCCGGGGCGTATCTCGTCATGACCGAAAGCATTGTTCACACCTGACAACCTAGCAGGCGGCCGCGCGGCCAGGTGATGGCCGAGGACGGCACCGACGCCCGCGCGGACCGGGGACCGTCCCGGCGCGCCCGGCGCGTCGGCGGCGCGACGTGCCGGGGATGCCGGGGACGGTGGTGCGAGCATGGCGCATGACCTTTCGCCGGGTGAGGGAACCGCGCGGTCCGTGGGAGTCCGGCCACGTCCTCGTGGTGCTGCCCCTCGCGCTCATCGTCGCGGTCGTCGTGGTCGAACTGCTGATCCCGCCGGACATCCATCTGGGGCCGCTGCTCGTGGCGGCGCCCACCCTCACCGCGGCGTTCGCCCGCGCCCGGCTCACCGCCGTGATCGGTGTGCTCGCCGTCGGCGCGCAGGCGCTCGTGGGGATCGCCCGGCACGCACAGATCACGCCGAACGTCGAGGCCCAGATCATCGCCCTGCTCCTGGTGTCCGCCGTCGGTGTCGCGGTCTGCCTGGTGCGTGACCGGGGCGAGCGGCGGCTGGAGCAGACCCGCTCGATCGCCACCGCCGCGCAGCGGGTGCTGCTGCGTCCCCTCCCCCGCCGCAGCGGCCCCCTGCGCATCGCCTCCCTCTATCTCCCCGCCGAGGACGAGGCCGAGATGGGCGGCGACCTCTTCGCCGCCGCCCGCACCGCCACCAGCACCCGGCTGCTCATCGGTGACGTCCGCGGCAAGGGCCTGCCGGCGTACAGTCATGCGGCGCTGCTGCTCGGCGCGTTCCGTGCCGCGGCGCACCGCCAGGCCACCCTCGCCCGGCTCGCGATCCATCTCGACGGCGCGATGCGGTGGGACAACCGGCAGTGGACCGACGGGAGCCAGGACGACGCCGACGAGTCGTTCGCCACGGTCACCCTGCTGGACCTGCCCGACGACGCGCAGGTGCTGCACCTCGTCAACTGCGGGCATCCGCCGCCCCTGTTGCTGCGCGCGGGAACGGCGACGCCGCTGGCGGACGGGCCGGTGTGCCTGCCGATCGGCCTGGGCGGCTTCCCCGGCGACCCCGGCTACGGGGCGGCGACGCTGCCGTTCCTCCCCGGTGATCTGCTGCTTCTCTACACCGACGGGGTGAGCGAGGCCCGCGACCGGGACGGGGTGTTCTATCCGCTCGCCGAACGGGTGGCGGCCTGGGCGGAGGACGGCCCCGAGGAACTGCTGCACCGTCTGCACCAGGACCTGCGGGCGCACACCCGCAATCGCCTGGCGGACGATGTGGCGGCCGTCGCGATCCTGCGACTGCCTCCCGGTCAGCCGCGGGAGGCCGGCGGGAGGGCGGGCAGCGGGCCGCGGTAGAGCCAGTCGCGGAAGAAGCCGCCGAGGTCGGTGTCCGCCACCTGTTCGGCCAGGGCGGTGAACTGCTCGGTGCCCGCGCTGGTGCCCCGGTGGCGCGCGTACCACGCCCGCGCGGTGGCGAAGAACCGTTCGTCGCCCACGGTGAGGCGCAGGGCGTGCAGGGTGGCGGCCCCTCTGCTGTAGAGGCGGTCGTCGTAGAGGACGGTGGGGTGCGGGTCGGCGAGGACGAGGTCCTGGCCCGCGCGGCGCAGGGTGGCGAGGTGGGAGTGGACCACGCGGTGGGCGTCGGGTCCGCCGGACGCCTCGGACCAGAGGCATTCCGCGTAGGTCGCGAAGCCCTCCTTGAGCCAGATGTGGCGCCAGTCGGTGAGGCCGACGCTGTTGCCGAACCACTGGTGGGCGAGTTCGTGGACGACCTCGTCCTCGTGGCCGCGCCGCCCGTCGACCCGGTCGGAGCCGAACACGGAGAACGTCTGCGACTCCAGCGGGTCCCCCACCGGGGCGTCGACGACGACGGCGCCGTACACATCGAACGGGAAGGGTCCGAAGAGGCCGGTGAGGACGCCGAGCATCTGCGGCTGCCGCCCGAAGTCGTACGCGGCGCGGTCGGCGAGCCGTTGGGGGAAGGCGTTGCGGACCAGGACGCCGTCCGGGCCGCCGGTCTGCTCCTGGAAGACGAAGCGGCCGATGACGACGGTCGCGAGGTAGGGGGACATGGGTTCCTCGTGCGCGTAGACCCACTGGACGCGTCCCCTGCGGACGGCGGCCCGCCGGACGAGCCGGCCGTTGGCGCACACCTGGTAGCCGTCGGGGACGGTGATCTCGAAGCGGTAGGTGCCCTTGGCGTCCGGCCGGTTGTTGCAGGGGAACCAGGAGGGCGCGCCCAGTGGTTCGCTCATGACCCGGCTGCCGTCCCGCATCGGGTACCAGCCGGCGGAGTCGTCGAGGTCCGGGATGCCCAGCGGGCGGGGCGTGCCCCGGTAGTCGATGTCCACGGTGACCGGTGCGTCCGGGGGCAGGGGTGCGGCGGGGGTGACGAGGAGTTTCCGTTTGCGGTGGCGGAAGGCGGCCGGTGTGCCGTCGAGGGCGACGCGGGTGACGGTGAGGCCGGACAGGTCGAGGCGGAGGGTGGCCAGGGGGACGAGGGGGAGGACGGTGAGGGTGGCGCGGGCGAGGAGGCGGCCGGTGGCGGGCTTCCAGTCGAGACGGAGGTGGTGGTGCCGGACGAGGTGGCCGTCGTCGCCGTGGTGCGGGAAGGTGCGCCGGCCGGTGCCGGGGGGACGGTGCGCGGGCGGCGCCCCGGGCCCCTTCGTCCGTGCTGCGCTCACCTGCGGTCCCCTTCCGGTGGGGCGGCTGCGGGGTGGTCGTCCGCGGGGGCGCGGCCCCCGCTCAACGTACTCCCGGGGGCGGGTCCGTGGTGGCCGGTGCCGTGGGGTCCGGCGGTGTTCCGGGCCCCGGCCCGCCCGGACCTGTGACAAGAACTCACCGAAATCGGCACACGGGACGGACCTTAAAGCGGGGCTCCACGGGAATGACGAGAGAAGTCCTTTGCCCGCTTTCCGAACCGCCGGTCCGCGCGGGGGAGAGACTTTACGCGCCCTGCGCATATGCGGGGCGGGATTCGCCATAACGCCGTGGCGCCCTGGAGTCCGCTTTCCGTCTTGACGCGACCGGAGCGGCGGCCTCCGAAGCGGAGTTCCGTTTTCCCTGCCGCGATTCGAGCATCCGTGCGGAGATCATGCATTCGCGGCGGAAGGGAACACTCCCGGGAGGGGTCCTGGTCCGGGCAACGGACCGGGCGGCCGGAAAGACAAGGAATCCGGGGATTTACCGTGCGCGCGGAGAACGTTCTCCGTGCGGCGGCCACGGCACGGCAATCGATCAGGCATCCGTTTCCCCCGCTCACGTCATACCTTTTTCTTCCGCGCCGGTCCTATGGCATTCACCGCGGTCCGCGACTCGCGCGGGGCGCACTCCTGCCACAACCGGCCATGCCGCCTTGGCGCGGATGGTCCTGTTCGCCCCCGCGCCCGGCACTTAGTTTCCCTTTTGACTTGGTGTCGGACCCACGGAGGCTGATCCGGGATGTGGAGTTCCCGCTGAAGGGTGCGGTGCGGCAGGGGGCGGCCGGCGGGAGTCCGCCCGCAGCCGGCCGGGAACCTTCGGCGAATGAAAGGGCAGGTGGCGAGGCTTGCGGCGCCCGGTGGGCAGCCATGGTGCCGATGCCGTCGGCCTGTCGGCAGAGGCGCCGTGCCCCGTCGCGCGGAAGCGGGGCGCGGTGGGCCCCGGGGCCCGTCCCCGTGGCCGCCCGAGTTCCCCGTCCCCGATATCCGCGCAGCATCTGACGACCGCTCGCGGAACGGACGGGAATCGGTCCGCACCGTATTCCCGCGGCGCCGTTCCCCGTCCGACCGCGTCCCGCCTCCGCGCCCCGGCATCCGGTCGGCGGCGGGGCGTCCGGGGTATTTCTTCAAGAAGGTTTCCCCAGCTTCACGCCGTGACCTGGAACGTCGTCCACGACCGCCGGACACACCGGAATTCCCTCCGCGTCACGGCCGTGGGCAAGAGGGCGTGAACGGGTCCGTATCCGCCGGACGGAGCACCGCACACCAGGTGTGACGCACCCGGAGATGAACAAGGTTGTTGCACATCCTTCGGAAGAGGGAGAGGTACATGACAGAAGTGGCACCCGCTTCCCGGTCACCGATCGCGGAAGCACTTCCCCGTCCCCCGTACCCCTCGGATGCGAACGCGACGTCATATGTTCGCCTCCTGCCGGAATTCTTCGAAAGAACCTGTGACCGGAAACCGGACGGTACCGCCGTCATCTGCGAGAACGAGGCACTGAGCTACGCCGATCTCGACCGCCGGGCCAACCGTCTCGCCCATCTGCTGCGGGAGCGCGGCGCCGGGCCGGGCCGCATGATCGGCATACTCCTGGAGCGGTCCGCCGACGCGTATGCGGCACTGCTCGGTGTGCTCAAGTCCGGTGCGGCGTACGTCCCGCTGGACCCGTCGTTCCCGTCCGACCGGACCGCGTACATCGCGCGGGACGCGGAACTGACCGCGCTGCTCACCTCGTCGGCGCTGCGCGACCGCACCCGGGAGGCGCCCTGCCAGGTCCTCGAACTCGACCGGTTGGCGGACGACCTCGCCGCCCGCCCGGCCGTACGGCCCGTCGTCACCACCGACCCGTCGTCACCGTGCTACGTCATCTACACCTCGGGCACCACCGGCCGTCCCAAGGGCGTGGCGGTCGCCCACACGAGCATCGTCAACTTCCTGGACGTCGTCACCCCGCTCTACGGCGTGACCGAGCACGACCGCGTCCACCAGGGGCTGTCGCTGGCCTTCGACTTCTCCCTGGAGGAGATATGGCCGGCCTGGGTCGCGGGGGCCACGCTGGTGGCGGGCCCCGCGGACGACCGGCGGGTGGGCCAGGGGCTCACCGAGTTCCTCGACACGCACGGCATCACGGTGCTCTGCTGCGTCCCGACCCTGCTCACCACCCTTGAGGCGGAACTGCCGCGGCTGCGCACCCTGCTGGTCAGCGGCGAGGCGTGCCCGCCCGACCTGGTGCGCCGCTGGGAGCGGCCGGGCCGCCGCATCCTCAACGCGTACGGCCCCACCGAGACGACCGTCACCGCGACCTGCGCCGAGCTGCTGGCGGACCGGGACGTCACCATCGGCCGCCCGTTGCCGACGTACCACGTCTATCTCCTGGACGAGACGCTGCGGCCGGTACCGGAGGGCACGAGCGGGGAGATCTGCGTCGGCGGCCCCGGGGTGGCCATCGGGTACGTCAACCGCCCCGACCTGACCGCCGAGCGGTTCATCGGCAACCCGGTGGAGCGCGACCGGGCCGCCGTGCCCCGGCTCTACCGGACCGGTGACCTGGGCCGTCTCACCCCGGGCGGGGAGATCGAGTACCTGGGGCGGGTCGACACCCAGGTCAAGATCCGCGGCTACCGCATCGAACTCGCGGAGATCGAGGAGGTGCTGCGCGAGGACCCCGGCGTGGAGAACGCCGTGGTCACGCCCCTGGAGCGGGACGGTGTGGCGCAGGACCTCGTCGGCTATGTCACCCCGTCCGGCGGCGCCCTCACCTGCGACGAGGACGCGCTGCGCGAGCGTCTGCACACCGCGCTGCGGCGCCGGCTGCCCTCCTACATGATCCCGTCGTTCGTCGAGGTGCTGCCGGAGTTCCCGCTGCTGGCCGCCGACAAGGTGGACCGCTCCGCGCTGCCCGCCCCGGTGTCGCCTCCCCTGGGCCGGCGTACCGGGCCACCCGTCGCCCCGCGGACGCCACTGGAGCGTCGGGTGCTGACGGTGTGGCAGGAGGTCCTGGAAACCACCGGCATCTCCGTGGAGGACGACTTCTTCTGCGACCTGGCCGGGCACTCCATGGCCGCGGCCCGGCTGATCTCCCGGCTGCGGCAGGAACCCGGCCTCCAGGGCGTCGGCATGGGCGACCTCTACGCCCACCCGACGGTGCGCGGCCTGGCCGCCTTCCTGGAGGCGGACACCGAGGCGGCGGAGAACCGCCCGTCCGGCGAGTCCCCCGCTCCGGCGCCCAGGAAGCACTCGTCCGCCCGCGTCCGGCTGTGCGGACTGGCCCAGTCCGCGCTGCTCTACATCTGGCTGCTGGCGCTGAGCGTGCCGGTGGTCGTCCTCCTCTACCGGCTGTGCGCCACCTGGGACCTGCCCGTACGGGCACCGGCCGCGGGGACGGTGCTGGACACCCTGGTGAGGCTCCCCCTGCCGGCGTTCCTGGCGCTGGAGGCGGGCTGGCTGCTGGTCAGCCTCGCCGTACTGCCCGTCGCCGGCTGCCGGCTGCTGATGGCCGGCGTGCGCCCCGGCTGGTACCCGCTGTGGGGCGTGACCTATCTGCGGTTCTGGCTGTGCACCAAGGTGCTCGCGCTGTCCCCCGTCGCCGCGCTGGCCGGCTCCCCGCTGCTGCCGCCCTATCTGCGGCTGCTCGGCGCCCGCGTCGGCCGCGGCTGCCATCTGTCCTCGCCCGTGGAGCTCCCGGCGTTCACCCGGATCGGTGACGGCACGAGCATCGGCTACGGGGCGCGGGTGCAGTCCTCGCTGGTCGAGGGCGGCTGGCTGCGGCTGGCGCCGGTCCGTTTCGGCTCCGGAAGCCATCTGGGGACGAACAGTGTGGTGCTGCCGGGCGCGGTGATCGGCGACGGCGGCTCGGTCGGCGAGCAGTCGCTGGTGGCCGCGGACCAGGTCGTCCCGGCGGGCGAGCACTGGTCCGGGTCGCCCGCCGCCCGTACCCCTCTCCCGTCGCTGCTGGAGGCGCTGGCGGCGGAGCCCGACGACGGGCGGCGCTGGCCGCTCGCGGTACTGGCCGGGTTCGCCGGGGGCGCGCTGCTGCGGGTGCTGGGGCCGCTGCTGGTCCTGGTGCCGGGCACGGTGCTCGTCGGTGTCGTCACCGCCCGGGAGGGCATCGGCTGGGGCCTCGCCTCCCTGGCCCTGGCCGGGCCGCTGGTCGCGCTGACCACCTGTCTGTTCGTGCTCGTCGTCAAGCGGCTGGTGATGCCGAGGGCGCGGGCGGGCATCCACCGGGAGCGCAGTGGTTTCGGGGTACGCAAGTGGATCGCCGACGGCATGATGACGCTGAGTCTGACGGTGACCCATGCGCTGTACTCGACGCTCTACCTCGTCCCGTTCCTGCGGGCGCTGGGCGCGCGGACCGGCCGCTGGTCGGAGGTGGCGACCGTCAGCTTCGTCGACCCGGACATGCTGGTCATCGGGGAGCGCAGCTTCGTGGCCGATGTGTCGGTGGTGGCGCCCGCGGTCTTCCACCGGGGCCGGGTGGCGGTGACCCCCGGCGAGGTCGGGCGGCGCAGCTTCGTCGGCAACGGGGCCCTGGTGCCGGGTTCCTGCCGGGTCGGCGACGACGCCCTGCTGGGTGTGCACTCGGTGGCGCCGGCCCGGCCGGTCGCCCCCGAGACGACCTGGCTGGGATCACCGGCGATCTTCCTGCCCCGGCGGGAGGAGAGCCAGGCGTTCCCCGCCAGGCTCACCTACGACCCGAGTCCCGGTCTGATCGCGGCGCGGCTGGCCATCGAGTTCTTCCGGGTGACCCTGCCCGCCACCCTCGGCGGTCTGACGGCGCTGGCGGCCCTCGGCGCCGGGGCGGAGCTGGCCGGGAGCCTGCCGCCGTGGGCGCTGCTCCTGCTGGGCCCCGCGCTGGTGCTCGGTTCCGCGGTGGCGTCCACGGTGCTGGTCGTGGCCCTGAAGTGGCTGGTGATCGGCCGCTACCGGCCGCGGACGGAGGCACTGTGGAGCGTCTGGGTGCGCCGTACGGAACTGATCACGGGCCTGTTCGAGAACCTCGTCGTCCCGTCGCTGCTCAACTTCCTCACCGGTACGCCGATGATGGCCGTGGTCATGCGGTGGTTCGGCGCGCGCATCGGCCGCCGGGTGTGGCTGTCGACCACGTACCTCACCGAGTTCGACCTGGTGCGGGTGGGCGACGACGCGGCGGTGGGCGAGGTCACCTCGCTCCAGACCCATCTGTTCGAGGACCGGGTGATGAAGATGTCCCACGTCACGGTGGCGGAGGGCGCCTCGGTCGGCATCCGGTCGGTCGTCCTCTACGACGCCGAGGTCGGCGCGGGCGCGTCGCTGGACGCGATGTCCCTGGTCATGAAGGGCGAGCGGCTGCCCGCCCGCAGCCGCTGGCGCGGCATCCCGGCCCGGCCCCGCTGAACGGCGCCCGGCGGCCCCTCCCCTGTCCCCCACCGTGTTCCTCCACACCCCTCGGAGACCGTCTCATGTCACCCCTTGACCGTCCGGGCGTCCTGTCCGGTCCACGCGTCCTCGGCGAACTTCCCGGCCCACGCTCGGCCGCGTACCTCGCCCGCCAGCAGACGTCGGAGTCGAACGCCCGCGCCTATCCGCGGCGTCTGCCGCTCGCGCTGGCCGAGGGCTCGGGCAGCTTCGTCACCGATGTCGACGGCAATGTCTTCATCGACTTCCTCACCGGCGCCGGGGTCCTCTCCCTGGGGCACAACCATCCCGAACTGGTACGGGCCGTGGTCGGGCAGCTCGGCAGACTCACCCACGGCCTGGACTTCCCCACCCCGGTGAAGGACGCGTTCACCCAGGCGCAGCTGTCGATGCTGCCGCCCGGTATGCGCGACCGCATGAAGGTGCACTTCTGCGGGCCCACCGGGGCCAACGCGGTCGAGGCCGCCGTCAAGCTCTGCAAGACCGCGACCGGGCGCGGCGACATCGTCGCGTTCCAGGGCGGCTTCCACGGCAGCACCCACGCGGCGATGGCGCTGACCGGCCTGGTGTCGCAGAAGCGGCCCGTCGCCAACGGCATGCCCGGTGTGCACTTCTTCCCGTACTCCTACTGCACCCGCTGCCCGGTCGGCCTGACGCCGGACGGCTGCGCCACCAACTGCGCCACGTTCCTGGAGCGTTCGCTGAACGACGCCAACGGCGGGATCGCCCCGCCCGCCGCCGTGGTGCTGGAACTGGTGCAGGGCGAGGGCGGGATCGTGCCCGCGCACCCGGACTTCGTCCGGCGGGTGCGCGAGCTGACCCGATCCCTCGGCATCCCCCTGGTCGTCGACGAGGTGCAGACCGGCTGCGGCCGCACCGGCACCTGGTTCGCCTTCGAGCAGTACGGCATCGAACCGGACGTCGTCGTCGCGTCCAAGGCGCTCAGCGGCATCGGCGCCCCCGTCGCGCTGATCCTCTACGACCGGCGGCTGGACACCTGGGAGCCGGGCGCGCACTCGGGCACCTTCCGCGGCAACCAACTGGCCTTCGCGGCGGGCGTGGAGGCGATCCGCATCGTCCGCCGCGACGATGTGCTGGGAAACGTCCGGGCCCGCGGTGAGCAGATCGGCCGGCTGCTGTCCGGCCTCACCGATCTGCCGTGGGTGCGGGAGGTGCGCGGCCGGGGCCTGATGTGGGGCGTCGAGCTGGCGGACCCCGGCGACGGGACGCCCGCCGGGTCGCTGGCGGCGGCGGTGCAGGCCCGCGCGCTGCGCGGCGGGCTGATCGTGGAGCTGGGCGGCCGCGACGACTGCGTGGTGCGGATGCTGCCGCCCCTCAACGTCACCGAGGATGTCGTCGCCACCGCCTGCGCGATCCTGCGGGAGGCCGTCACCCACTGCTGCCGGGCGCAGGCCGCGGACGGCTGAGGTGACGGCCGCCGCCCGGCCGCGCCCGCGGCCCCCGCATTCCGCACGTGCCGGACAACCTCCCGGAGAGGTCTGATCAGATGGCTCTCATCGTCCAGAAGTACGGCGGCTCCTCGGTGCGCGACATCGCGCGCGTCACCCGCGTCGCCGAGCACATCGCCGCCACCCGCCGGGCGGGGCACGATGTGGTCGTGGTGGTGTCCGCGATGGGCGACACCACCGACACCCTGCTGGACCTGGCGCGGCGCGCGGCACCGCTGCCCCCGCCGCGCGAACTGGACATGCTGCTCACCGCCGGTGAGCGCATCTCCAACGCCCTGGTGGCCATGGCCCTGCACACGCTCGGCGTCCCCGCCTGCTCGCTGTCGGGCCGTCAGGCCGGGATACGGACGACGGCCGCGCACGGCAGGGCGCGGATCACCGATGTCGTACCGGACCGGGTGCGGCAGCTGCTGGACCGCGGGCGGACACCGGTGGTGGCGGGCTTCCAGGGCATCAGCCCCGGGACCGAGGAGGTCACCACGCTGGGGCGCGGCGGCTCCGACACCACCGCGGTCGCCGTGGCCGCCGCCCTCAAGGCGGACGTCTGCGAGATCTACACCGATGTGGACGGCGTCTACACGGCGGACCCGCGGATCGTGCCCACCGCCAGGAAGCTGGACACCATCTCGTACGACGTGATGCAGGAGATGGCGGCCGCCGGCACGAAGGTGCTGGCCCTGCGCAGTGTGGAGTACGCCCGCCGTCACGGGGTGCCGGTGCATGTGCGGTCCTCGTTCCACGACGGTTCGGGGACCATGGTGACGGGCGCGGCGAAGGCCCCGTCCGCCGAACAGGCCGCGCTCACGGGGGTCGCGCACGACGGTTCCGGGGCCCGGCTCACAGTGACCGGGCTGCCGGGCCGGGCGGGGCCCGCGGCCCGTGTCCTGCGGATCGCCGCCGAGGCGCAGGGGGACGTCGATCTCGCCGTGCGGCACTGCCCGGCCGGGGGCGACGGCGGGGATCTGACGCTGGTGCTGTCCGCGGACGGCGGGCGCGCCGCGGTGGCCGCCCTGGAGGAACAGCGCGCGGAACTCGGCTTCACCGGCCTGGTGTACGAGGAGGGCGTCGGCAGGGTGTCGCTGATCGGTACGGGCATCCGTACGGTGCCCGGTCTGACGGCCGCGTTCTGCGAGGCGCTGGCGGCGGCGGGGATCGGCGTCGACACCCTGACGGTCTCGGAGCTGCGTGTCTCGGCGCTGTGCCGGGCGGCACGCCTCGACGAGGCGGTGGGGATACTGCACGAGACGTTCGCGCTGGCCCCTCCCCGGGAGGCGCTCGTCCGGGCGTGAGGGCGCGCCGGGTCCGTGCCGTACGGTGCGGGCCCGGCGTCCTGCCGTACGGTGACGGCGGAGCGCAGACCGTCCCAACGACTCCCCAAATCCCCCTGAAGCGGGAGAGGTTGACGCACCGCCCTGCCGACACTGGGGGCATGAACCAGCAGCACACCCACCCGTCCGGGACCGCCGCCCAGCCGCGGGCGGCGGTCCGGCCCGCGCGTCCGGTGGCGGAGACGGGCCGGCTCGTCGGCGTGGATCTCGCGCGCGGTGTCGCGATCTTCGGGATGTACGCGGCGCACGTCGGCCCCGACCCGTCGGCCGGCGGCCCCGGAGGCTTCCTCCTGGAGCTGTCGCACGGCCGGTCGTCCGCCCTCTTCGCCCTCCTGGCGGGCTTCTCCCTCGTCCTGCTCACCGGCCGTCCGCTGCCGAGAACCGGACGCGCGGGCCGGCAGGCCGTGGCGCGGGTCCTGGTCCGCTCCGCCGTCCTGCTGGCGCTGGGCACCGCGCTGACCATGGCCCGGACCCCGGTCGACGTCATCCTCGCCTCGTACGGCCTGTACTTCGTCCTCGCCCTGCCGCTGCGGCGGTTGCGTGCCGGGACGCTCGCGCTGATCGCGGCGGCCGGTGCGCTGGTGCTGCCGCAGGCGCTGTTCGCGGCGCGGACCGCGCTCGACAGCGCCGGCTGGACACAGGCGCTGACGGCCGCCGATCCGCTGGCCCGGATCAGCGGCACGGACGGGTTCACCGGACTGTTCCTCACCGGCGCCTATCCGGCGCCGACCTGGATGCCCTTCGTGATCGCCGGTATGGCGGTGGCGCGCCTCGATCTGTCGTCGGCCGCCGTACGGTGGCGGCTGGCCCTCGCGGGCGTGGTCCTGGCCGTCGCGGGGCACGGCGGGTCCTGGCTGGCGCTGCGCGCCGTCCCCGGTGCGGCCGCCACCGTGGACGCGACCGGGGACGGTTCCGGCCCGGCCCTGGCGGCCTGGTGGTCCGACGCCGTCGGCGATCCCGTGCACGCCCACCCGGCCTGGCTGCTGGTGGCCGCACCGCACAGCGAGACCACGTTCGCGATCCTCGGCAGCACCGGCATCGCCGTCCTCGTGCTGACCGCCTGCGTCACGGCCGCGGACACGCTCCACCGGGCACGGTGGCTCGCGGCGCCGGTCCTCGCGGTGGGCGGGATGCCGCTGACCGCGTACGTGGCGAACATCGTCGGCATCTGGGCGCTGCACATCGAGGAGGTTCCGGGCTCGCCGCCCGCGGTGCTGGCAGGCTTCTGCGGCGGGCTGGTCCTGCTGGCCGTCGTGTGGTCCCGGCACTTCCGGCGAGGACCCCTCGAACATCTGGTGCACCGCGCCACAGGGATCGCCCGGTACGTGCGGTAGCGGGGCGGCGGGCCGTAGCCGGTTCGCGCGCCGCCACGTGTCTCGCGTGAGTGCCGCCCCAAGGCCGACGGGAGGCGGCTCCCGCCTCCCCAGCCCAAAGGTTGTTCAGTCGACGCAGAACTCGTTGCCCTCGATGTCCAGCATCGGGACGCACGAGTCGGTGCCGTCGTACAGCGTCCGCACGTGTACCGCGCCGAGCCGGATCAGCCGCGCGCACTCGGCTTCCAGCGCGGCCAGGCGCTCCTCCCCCACGAGTCCGGTGCCGACCCGCACATCGAGGTGCACCCGGTTCTTGGCACTCTTCCCCTCGGGTACGCGCTGGAAGTACAGCCGCGGGCCCGCACCCGAGGGATCACTACAGGCGAACCACGCGTCCCGCTCCTCCGGCGGCTGCGTCTGCCGGAAGTCGTCCCACGTGGCGAACCCCTCCGGCGGCGGAGGAACGACGTACCCCAGCACGTCGCACCAGAAACGGGCGAGGCGCTCAGGTTCTGCGCAGTCAAAGGTGACCTGGAACTTCCTGATCTCTGGCATCGGCGCACCGTACCGCGCACCAAGGGGACCCCGCCGCTCTTTTCCCGGGGCGGATCCGCCCACCACCCGTCGCTTCGGGCCGCCTTGGGCACCAAGTGCCGCTACTTGTTCGCGTGGGTGCCCAGGTAGAACAGCAGGGCGAGGAAGGCGAGCAGCAGATGGCTGCCGGCGATGTAGATGAACACCCGCACGGAGGCGCCGCGTTCCTTCCAGCCCTCGTCGTCGGCGCGGGCACCGTCGGGGCCGCCGGGTGATGTGTCCTTGCTCATGACCGTCCTCGTTCTCTTCCGGGGCCCGTCGCCCCGGTCTCACGGTTGGCCGCGGGGTACGGCGCGGACCACCGTGCCGGTGTTCTCCGCGGAGGGCGGGCGCCGCTCCGTGCCGTACGTCTCATCGGGCGCCGGCCCGCGGGAGGACGAAGCCGACCCGTACGGTCTTGCCCCGGCCGTCGGCCGCGGTCGCGGCGCGGCGGCGCCGCCGGGGCAGGAACCGTCCCGGACCGGTCACGCCCGCCCCTTCCGCTCCGGCTCCTGGCCGCTCTCCCGGAGTTCGGCCAGCAGCTCGTTCTGCCCGGACAGCAGCTCGGTCAGTATCCGCCGGGCGGACGCGAGCAGTTCGGCGACGTCCCCGCCCGCCAGCTCGTAGATCACCGTCGATCCCTCGCGGGTGGCGCTGACGATGCCGAAGCGGCGCAGCACCGCCAGCTGCTGGGAGAGGCTGGACGCCTCGACCTCGATCGCCGTGAGCAGGTCCCGGACCGGCATCGGCCCGCCCTGGAGCAACTCCAGTACCCGGATGCGGACCGGGTGTCCCAGCATCCGGAACAGTTCCGCCTTCACCTGGTACAGCGGGATCTGCGTCTGCTTCACTGCCGTCCTTCGCTCCGCGGCGCGGCGTCCGGCGGCCGTCGGTGACCGCTCGGTCGCTCCGGCCGATGTACTCGCTGGGCCAACTGATGAATTGATGAATTCTTCAATTCTAGGCCACACGAGGGGGGCGGCGGACGCGCGCGGAGGCAGGTGACCTGGCCTCGGGGCCCCTTCCGACACCGGAAACAAACCGGGTCGCTGGTTTTGTGTGCGGGTGATCCTGCGCCTCGGCCGACGCACGTCGCCACCACAGGTCAGTCCCGTACAGCTTCTCCTCCCGACCGGCCCGTTCGGGCAGAGACAAGAGGCACGGCCCCGGCGTTCTCCACCGCTGGATATAAAACCAGCGAGTTGGTTTTATATCCCCATGACACCTCCCCCCTTACTTCCGTCACCCCCCGCCCGCAGCACGGTTCGCGCGGCCCGATGCCCGGCCCCCGCGGCCCGATGCCCGGCCCCCGCGGGCCGGCGGTCCGATCGGCGCGGCCGGTGACCCGGCAGGTGCGGTCCGAGCGGACCCGGCACGCGCTGATCCGGTCCGCGGCCCAGGCGTTCGACCAGTACGGCTACGCCCAGGCGAAGCTCACCACGATCAGCGCGGGGGCCGGGGTGAGCGCGGGGGCCCTGCACTTCCACTTCGACACCAAGGCCGCGGTGGCGGAGGCCGTCGAGGCCGAGGCCGTGCGCACATTACAGGCGCTCGCCGGCACCGTACGCCGGCAGAGCCCGGACGCCCTCCAGGCGCTCGTCGACACCACCCACGTCCTGGCACGGCAGCTGTGCCAGGACGTGGTCGTGCGGGCCGGCTTCCGGCTCAACTGCCATGCCGCCCGGCACACCGGAACGGATCTCCGCGAGGAGTGGGCGAGCTGTGTGAACGGTCTGCTGCACACGGCGCGCGAGGAGGGCGCACTGCCCCCGGAGGCGCAGGTGGAGGAGATGACGGCGACGGTGGTGGGCGCGACCGCCGGGTTCGAGGTCCTGGCGCGCGACGACCACAAGTGGCTCTCCCCCGATGCGATCACCGGTTTCTGGCGGACGCTGTTGCCCCGTCCGCCCGCGGGAGAGGCCGCGCGTCGCACGGACCCCGCCGGTACGCATCCGCTGACCCGGGCACACCGGCACGGGCGTACGCGCTAACGGACGCCCGGGTCACGACGCGGGGCGGCTCAAGGACGGAGAACCGATTCCCCTTCACTGCCGGACCGCTGGTGCGCGTGCCAGATGCGGGCGCCGCGGTCCGGGGCCGTGTCCAGCCGGGTGAGGACCCCGGGAACGGCGATGCCGGGCAGCAGGTGGTCGTAGAGCGAGGCGATCTTGGACTCCAGGCTGGCGTCCGACAGTGCCGAGTTGACGATCTCGACGCCGGTCCACGCACCGGTGAACAGCGCCGCGGTCTCGGCCGGCACGATGTGCGGCAGGACCTCGCCCTGCTCCTTGGCCGCCGCCAGCTGCCGGGCGAGGAAGTCGATCCAGCCGGGCCAGGACGTGCCGAACAGCTCACGCGCGCGCCGGTCCGCCGACAGCCGGATGGACGCGCTCAGAAGGGGCTCGCGCGGCAGGCGGTGCGCGAGGACCATGCCGACATCGACCCACTCCTGGAGCTTGGAGTCCTGGGGCATCACGCCCTCGGTGGTCAGGGCCTGGCCCAGCACGCCCCGGGCCAGGTCCTCCTTGGAGCCGAAGTGGAAGTACAGGGCTCCTTTGGTGACCCCGGCACGGGTCAGTATCTCGGCGATCGTCGCGGCCTCGTAGCCGCGTTCGTCGAAGACCGCGCCGGCCGCCTCAAGGATCGTGCGGCGGGTCTGGACCGCCCGTGCCTGCTGCGCCATCAGGACACCTCAATCGTGTGTTGCCCGTGCCGAACTCTTCGTGTCCCGGTGGACTGGGCGCTGAATTGTACGTATCGACGTCGACGCATTGAAAATAAAACCGGACAGTACGTATCTTAGCACCGCCGGACCCTCCGGCTCAGGATGCAGATCATTGCCCAGGGGAGATGCGTGCCGTGTTGCTGATGCCGAGACCTTCGGGCGGACCCGCGCCGCACGACGCACCACCGCTCCTGCCGGTCATGCCCTCCCCCGCACCGGTGCGCAAGGAACTCGTCCATCTGAGCTTCGACGAGTTCGTGCTCCTCACCGGCTGGGAGCGGCACGACGGCATGGAGTTCACGGTCTTCGCGCGGTGGCCCGCCGGTTTCGCCCGTACGGTTCCCGGGCTCGGCGTCCGGCACGAGTCGCTGGTCGTGGCGCAGACGGTGCGCCAGATCGGCCTGCTGCTCGCACACGCCGAGTTCGGCACGCCGATGGACCACGCGGCACTGCTGCGGAGGTTCGACTTCGGGCTCGACGCGGACTTCCGGCCGGAGCGGGACATGCCGACCGAGCTGGTCGTCCGGGTCGCCTGCCGGGAACACGGCCGCCGGGGCGCGCGCCTGACCGGACTGCATGTGGAGATGGACATCCGGACACGGGACGGCGCCCCGGTGGGCACGGCCGTCACGGAGTTCGAGTGGATCGTGCCCGCGGTGTACCGCAGGCTCCGGGGCGTCCACGCGGCCCCCGTGCGCGAGCAGCCGCCGCTGCCGGACCCGGTGGCGCCCGCGTCCGTCGGCCGTACGTCCGATGTCGAGGTGGTACTGGCGCCGGCGGACGGGCCGATGCGCTGGCGGCTGCGGTCCGACTTCAGCAACAAGGTGCTCTACGACCACGCCGTCGACCACACCCCCGGCCTGGTACTGATCGAGGCCGCGCACCAGGCGGCACACCTCGCGGTGCACGGCGGGCCGGGTGCGGCCGGGAAGGCGCCGTCGGGTGTGCTTCTGCCCAGGGCGGTGGAGACGGCGTTCGCCCAGTACGTCGAGTTCGACGCGCCGTGCTGGATCGAGGCGGCGGTCGACGGCGGGGCCGGGGACCCGCGCGGGCTGCGGGTCGTGGTGACGGGCCACCAGAACGGCAGGGCGGTCTTCAGGACGGAACTCGGCCGGTTCGGCAGCTGACGGCGGTCCGGGACGCGCGGGGAGCGGCGGACGGAACCCGGCGCCCGAGCCGTCCGGGCCGCTCCTCCCCCGTCCGCACCTCGCGTCACACCATCGTGAACCCGCCGTCCACCGGCACCACGACGCCGGTGACGAACGACGCCCGGTCGCTGCACAGCCAGGCCGCGGCCTCGGCGATCTCCTCGGCGCGGGCCGTACGGGCCTGCGGGGTGGCCGCGTGGAGTTCCGCCTCCAGGCCGGGGTTCCGCTCGAACCAGTCGGCGATGTTCTCGCTGCGCGTGGTGCCGGGCGCCACGCTGTTGACGCGGATGCCGCGGCCCGCGTACTCGGCGGCGGCCGCCCGCGTCAGGCCGGCCACGGCGTGCTTCGACGCCACATACGGCGCGGCGGCCGGAATGGACTGCAATCCGCCGACGCTGCTGTTGTTCACGATGGAGCCACCGCGGGGATTTTCCAGCATCACGCGGATTTCATGACGCAGACAATGCCAGGTGCCCCGCACATTGGTGTTCATGATGGAGTCGTAGACGGCGTCGTCCATGAGATGCAGGGGATTCTGGTCGCCGCCGATCCCGGCATTGTTGAACGCCGAATCCAGCCGCCCGAATTCCTCGACCGCACGGTCCACAGCTCGCCGGACATCGTCGGGCTCTCTGACATCCATCTCTTGGCACACCACCTCCGCTCCCTCTTTCCGCAGGTCAGCGGCGATTCCGACCAACCGGTCGGTACGCCGGGCGGCGAGGACGAGCGATGCGCCTTCCGCCGCGAAAACCTTGGCAGCTGCGGCCCCGATGCCACTGCTCGCCCCCGTGATCAGCACCACTTTGCCGGCAAGCAGCCCTTGTCTGCCGTTGGTCACGGCTTCTTTCATAGTCACGGGGCGCATTCTGCCACGCCCCACGAGAAGGACCTGACGTGGTGTCATACGGAGCGGCGGGGGACGGGAAAAGGACGCTCCCGGGCCGGAATTGAAGGGCCGCCGGTATTTGCCCCCGGGGAGGTGAAGCTGAATGTCCGGAGGGGGAAGCCGCCGACCAGCGATGCGGACCGTCTCGTGCGGGTGAGGCCGGCAGGGTGTGACGGCGCCGGCCTTTGGACCGTCGCTTCCCGTCAGGCCGCTCCGATCTCACGCGTGGCCTGCCGCCGCAGCTGCTTCTTGTCCGGCTTGCCGGTATCGGTCAGGGGCAGCGCGTCGACGAAGCTGATGGCGGCCGGTTCGTACATCGCGCCACGCTTCTCGCGGACCAGGTCACGCAGCTGCTGTGCGTCGATTCCGCTGCGGGGAACCGGGACGACGACGGCGTGCACCCGTTCCGTGCGATCGGCGTCACGGACGCCGAAGACGGCGCTCTGCAGGACGTGCGGATGGGAGTTGAGCGTGTCCTCCAACTCGGTGGTGTACACATGGCCGCCGACCACAACGATCAGGTCTTTGATCCGGTCGACGACCGTCAAGTAGCCCTCATCGTCGAGGAATCCGATGTCCCCGGTGTGCAGCCAGCCGTCCCGAAGGACCTCGGCGGTCAGCTCGGGCTGCTTCCAGTACTCCTTCATGAGCGTGGCGGAGCGAACGCAGATCTCGCCGTGCCCGCCCGTCGGCAGGGCACGCCCGGCCTCGTCACGGATCTCCACCTCCACCCCGGGCAGCGCCTTCCCCGCCGAGCGCAGCCGGTCCGGCCGCCGCGGATCGTGGTCCTCGGGCCAGAGCGCGCTGATTCCGCCCGCCTCGTTCTGGCCGTAGAACTGGAGCAGCACAGGACCGAAGCGCCGTACGGCGTCGGCTATGCGGGCGGGCGAGGACTGGCAGCCTCCGTAGGCGATGCTGCGCAGCGTGGAGGTGTCGCGGACACGCGCATCCGGGTGGTCCATCAGCTGGTAGAGCAAGGGCGGCAGGAGGAAGAGGTGGCTGATGCGCTGTTGTTCGATGGCACGGAGAACGTCGGCGGGATCGAACTTGTCGAGCAGGACGACGCGGCCACCGGCCCGGAGAACGGCGTCGGTGATCATTCCGGCGGTGTGGGCGAGGGTGGTGCACACCAGCAGCCGGGGCGCCTCCTCGTCGGCGTCGGCCGTGAACGACCGCGCCTGCTCATAAGTGGTGCAGATGCCCTTGGGGTGGCCGGTGGTGCCGCCCGTGTGGCGGATGGTGCACACATCGTGCGGCCGCGCCCGGCTCTGCAGCGGCTCGGAGGAGTACTCGGCCGCCAGCTCCAGCAGGTCCGTGCCCGTCTCTGCGGGGCCGAGCACGAGAACGGTCGGCACCGGGGCCCGCTCGGTGATCTCCATGGCCCGTTGCAGGTGTCCGGGATCCACGATCAGGGCACGGGTCTCGACATCGCGGACCATGGCGGCCTGGGACCCGGCCGAGAGCTTGTGGTACAGGTGATTGACCCGGCAGCCGATCAGGTTGGCCGCATAGCGTGCCGCGATCGCCTCCGGCAGGTTGCCGCACAGCAGCGTGACGGTGTCTCCGCGGTCGACGCCCTGGGCGCTCAGCGCCCGCGCCGTCCGGTGGACGAGATCGCGGAACTCACCTGCGGTGACCCAGCGCTCCTGGTGCAAAAGGATGTCGCGCCCCGGGTCGCTCCCCAACGCGTCGAGGTTCTCCTCGACGTAGGTGCGGAAGGTCTGGGTGGATGGTGACATGCTTGATTCCTCCTGATGGGCGACACGCGGTCCGGCGAACCGCCTCGGCGTGGATGTGGTTGCCGGCCTATGGGCCGGCCGGTGGCCAGGTCCCCCACCCGCACCGTCTCGGCGTCGCCGCCGGTGGCGGTGACCGGGCGGTCGCTCACCGAAGCCGTCGCCACTGCGGCGTGGTGGCCTTCGAAGTCCGCGACCGCCGGTGGGACGGCGTGGTCCGGTCGGCCCCTCCCTGGGCGGCGAAGCTCCCTGGCCCGCGCCGGGCCGCACGGAGGGGCGTTCGAGCCGGAGCGCGGCACCCTGACCGCCACCCGGGTGCCCGGCGTTGCCATGGAGGAGGCGGACGCGGGCCAGGTGAGGACCAGGGGGCCGAGCGTCGGAAGGCGTCGCCCTACGCCGGCAAGCGCCGGACACCACGGACCGGGCCCGCCACCTCCGGTCGCGTGGCGTGCTGCTTCGCTGGCCATGTCCTGCTCACGCGTGCGCTGTGTGAGCGGCCACGGCGTCGATGATCGCGGGCCAGAGTTCCCGTGGTCGGTCGTGGCCCATGTCGGAGAGCAGGATCAGTTCCGCGCCGGGCACGAGTTCGGCTGTTCGCTTCCCTCCGCTCGGGTCGATGAGGGTGTCGTCGAGGCCGTGGATCACGAGGGTCGGGACGGTGAGGGAGGTGAGTGCTTCGGCGCGCGACCCTGCGAGGATCACCGCTCCGAGCTGACGGCCCGTGCCCGCTGGGTAGTACGCGCGGTCGTAGCTCCGGGCGGCGAGGTCTCGGATGGCTTCGACATCGGTGTAACGCCGGGACGCCCAGACGGCTTCTTTCTCGGACGCGTTGATGTATCCGGCACGGTCCGCGGGCTTGGGGCTGAACAGCACCTGCTGGGCTGCGGGACGGGGTTGTCCGTATGCGGGCTCGCCGGTGGAGGACATCATGGAGGTCAGGGTGGAGCACCTCTCGGGGTGGGTGATCGCCATGGTCTGAGCGATCATCCCGCCCATCGACGAGCCGAAGATGTGGGCGCGGGTGATCCCCATGGCGGTGAGCAGGCCCAGGCCGTCGTCGGCCATGTCCTGCAGCGTGTAGGGGATCATCGCTTGAGCGGCGGGGATGTTGCCGGCGCTCACGGTCTCGATGAACCGCGTCATGTCGACCGGATGAGCGTCGAACTTGGTGGACAGACCGCAGTCGCGGTTGTCGTAGCGGATCACGTAGCGCCCTCGTGTGGCGAGCATGTGGCAGAAATCCTCGTGCCAGGAGATCATCTGGGCTCCGAAGCCCATGACCAGCAGGACCGGAGGATCGGCGGGGTCACCGAAGGTGTCGTAGGCGAGGGAGGCCCCGGAAGGGACGTCGGCGATGGGCATGATTACTCCTCGTGAACGTGGTGCCGGTCGCGTCGCCCTGGCGGCTGGGGGCGTTTGATCTTTACGTCGTCCAAGCAGGTCGTGGTGGTTTTCAGGTGCTTGAACGGGATCTTTTCGGATGTCAGACGGTCGATCGCCATGACTTCGGCCTCCACTGCGGCGAGTTCGTCGGCCTCGGCAGCGGTGTCCGCGTCGACTCCCATGCGACAGCGGAACGTGAATCTGGTCAGGGTCGGTGTATAGGTGAAGGTTCCGTCCTCGGTGAAGGCCGCGAACTGCAGGTCATGTTCGTGCTGCTCGGCGAGCAGCCGTGTGCGGAGCGGCTGTTCGAGCCGATCGAACCGGCCTGCCACCTGAGCTCTGTATGTCCTCACTGTCATGTCTGCCATACCTTGGTGAGTTGCTGGGTTGCTGCTTCGTTCGTTCTGCTGACCGGATGCGGGAGGGAAGGGCATGGCGCGGGTGCCCGCGCTGTGCGCTGATCTCGGGGTGTGTCGATACGGCCCGCGTCCGTTCGCGGTGACCGGCAATCTCCGGCCCGGGTGTCCGGCGGAGCGTGCCGGTCACTGGCCTTGGCCGTGGTAGGCGTGGCGCGGCAACAGGAAGGTGAGCACGAACGCGACCAGAACGAGGCCGGCGCTCACGTACATCGCCGTCGAGGCGGCGTCGCGGAACGCCCCGATGTGCGTGCGGGCGGCGGACGTGCCCAGGTAGTGGAAGAACGTCGTGCCCAGCAGTGCGATGCCGAACGCCCCGCCCAGCTGCTGCACCGAGGTCAACGCGCCTGAGGCGGAACCGGCCTCACCGGCGTTGACACCGGCGAGAACGATGTTGAAGAACGGGGCCATCGTGAGTCCCATCCCTACTCCCAGCAGACCCAGGGCAGGTGCCATCGAGACAATCCCGATGCTGTCGCCGGCCAGGTGCAAGGTGAGCGCGAAGCCACCGAAGCCGGCCATGGTCATTGCCTCGCCGAGGAACATCAGCCGGCGACCGAGTCGAACATTCAGCGGCCGGGACACGACGAAGCCGATGATCATTCCCAGCGCCTGGGCGAGCGTCGCCAGACCCGCTGTGAACGGGGAATAGCCGAGGCCGACCTGGGCCAGGAGCGCGAACACCACCGAACAGCCCATCAGCGCACCGAAGAGCATGAGACCGGTTGCCAAACCCGCGGTGAACGCCGGCTTGGCGAACAACGACGGCGTGATCAGTGTGCTCCGGCCCGACCGCTGGCGGAAACGCTCGGCAACTCCGAAGACACCGAACAGCCCGAGCCCGCCGGCCATCGACAAGTAGGTCCACCACGGCCACCCGAGTGCGCGTCCCTGGATGAGCGGGTAGATCAGCATCACCATGGCAGCCGAGGCGAGCGTGCCGCCGACCAGGTCGAGCCGCCCACCACCGGGCCGGGACGCCGGGAGGAGTACGAGACCAGCGAGACCGGCGCACACGCCGACCGGCACATTGATCGCGAAGATGGCCCGCCATGACCAGCCGAACAGGTCGAGGCCGATGAGCCAACCCGCCAGGATCGGGCCCGCCACCGCCGACAGTCCCATCACCGGACCGAGCACGCCGAACGCGGTCCCGGCTTCCTTCGGCGGGAACATTTCCTTGATCATCCCGAGTCCTTGCGGAATCATCACCGCGCCGAACAGGCCCTGCAGCGCCCGGGAGGTCAGCAGCGTCGCGGCGTCCGGCGACAACGCGCACGCCAAGGACATCACGGTGAAGCCGGTCATGCCGATCATGAACATCCGACGACGGCCGAACACATCACCGAGCCGTCCGCCGATCAGCAGGCCCGCGGCCATGGCGATCGTGTACGCGGCACCCAGCCACTGGATCAAGGTCTGCCCGCCGCCCAGGTCACGCGTGATGCTCGGGCCCGCGACCGAAGTGACCAGCGAGTCGAGATTGTCCATCACCTGCGCGGCGAGGATCACCCACAGGGCGCGCCAGCGCAGCGGGTAGGCCGTCGCAGACGCGGACGCCGAGGTATGCCCCTCGGCGGAGACCGTAGTCATGTCTTCCTCAGATCTAGACGAGAACACTATCACGAACATTGATCGTGAAATCAACGAACAGTGTTCTTCGCGAACAGTGTTCGTGTCAACTATGCTTCGCTCATGCCCCCCAAGAACCCGCCCCGCAAGGCGGTGCGCCCGCCCGGCACTCCCGCCCGCGACCCAGCGCGGCGACACCACCGCGCCCTTGGCCGAGACGCGATCGTCCAGGTGGCCCTCCAGCTCGTCGACACCAAGGGAATCGACTCGGTCTCGATGCGGAACGTCGCGGCAGAGTTCGACACCGGCCCCGCGAGCCTCTACGTCTACTTCGACAACAAGGACGCGCTACTGCACGCTGTGCTCGACCATGTCCTCGACCAGATGCCGATACCCGAGGGCGAGGACTGGAAGACCATGTTGCGCAACCACGCCCACACCAGCCGCGCCCTGCTGGCCCGCCACAACGATCTGGCCCGGCTGACGTTCGCTCACATCCCCAACAGTCTGCGCATGTTCGACGCCGCGGAGGCGCTGCTCAAGAGCATGATCGAGTCAGGTGTGCCGCCTCGTGCCGCCGCATGGGCCCTCGACCACCTCTCCGTCCATGTCGCGAGCACTGTTTACGACGCCTACCTCAAACGGAAGCGCTTCGGTGACGGCAGCGACCGCGACCCCGAAGAGCTCCGCGCAGCCCAGTTCGTCGCCGAGGTCGGCCGGGCCTTCGCCGCCACATCGCCCACACGCTTCCCCTACCTGATCAAAAACGCGGACGCCCTCATGGCCGGGACCCAGGACGACCGCTTCGCCTTCGGTATCGACACCCTCATCGCCGGCCTCGCCGCGCACGACAGGTCCGCCCTCACGCCCGGCGATCACATGATCGAGCGACCTCGTCCGTGACAGTGGTCCACCCGCCCCCGGCGGGACGGCGCCACCGGTTGCTTCGCCGGGCGACCGCCGCGAACGCGACCCCACGGCCGATCGAGTAGGGCTGTCCACACCTCCACCCGGAAGCCGAAGAGCCTCGTCGGCCACCTGCCCTGCCGCAGTCGGCGTCGATGCGGACCATGCCTGCCGAGCTGGTCACGACGGCCGACCGGGAACGGCACTACGGGCGCCGTGCCGACGGGTCCTGGCGGCCGCCGGCCTCGACGGCCGAGCGCGAGGCACGCCCGCCGGCCCGCGGCGGACGGGCGCGAAGGCACCGGCTCACTCCGGACGGCCCTGTACCTTCCCGGCATCCGGAAATTGGTTAGGAAAGTTTCCTGTTGCTCTCTCGACGCCTCTCCCGGTGCGCGCTAGCGTCCCAGCGTCATGGCACGTGCATGACGGATGTTCCCGGTAAGCGCACATCAGGGCGGAGCGGCACGGCGCGCTCCGCCCGTGTCCCGAGGAGGAGCATGCTTCGTCCGTCCCGTCGTCTCGTCATGGGCGCCGCCGCCTGCGCGGCCGCGCTCGCCACCGTCCCGGCGATGCCGGCCACCGGCTGGTCCGTCTCCCCCGCCCCCACCGCGGCCGTCCGGGGTGAACCGTGGACCGGGCAGTTCACCGGGTACGACTCCGCGTCCTGGAAGAAGGCGTGGGGCACGGCCTCGAAGGGTGCCTGGGGCCGGTCCGAGCTGAAGAAGATCGGTGACTCCGGCGCCGGGGACGGCTCGGCGCTGCGCGTCACCTACGGCGCGGGCTCCTCCGCGCCCTCCTGCTCCAACTGCCCCAACCCCGGCGGCGGCCAGTTCTACACCCAGCTCAGCGCCATCGGCCGGTCCGATCTGGCCGACTCCACGACCCTCGACCTCAAGTACAGCGTGAGGTTCCCCCGTGGTTTCGACTTCGGCAAGGGCGGCAAACTGCCCGGCCTGTACGGCGGCACCATCGGCGAGGAGTCGGGTGGGAACCACGGCAACGGCTGGTCGACCCGCTTCATGTTCCGCGCCAGGTCCAGCCCCAACGAGGGCGAGGTCTACCTCTACACCCCGACCAACTCCGGCCCCACCGGCTACGGGGTCGATGTCGGGCTCGGCACGTGGAAGTGGGTCGCGGACGGCGGCTGGCACACCGTCGAGCAGCTCGTCAACCGCAAGACCGGTGACATCACCGTCTGGTACGACGGCAAGCAGGCGCTCCACGCCGAGCGGACGGCCACCGGCATCTCCGGCATCCCGTTCGGCGGGGTGTTCTTCTCCACCTTCTTCGGCGGCCACGACACCAGCTGGGGCCCGAAGCACACCGAACACGCGGACTTCGCGGACTTCTCCCTGTCCACCGCGGTCCAGCACTGAACGCCCGGCCCACGGCCGCGTCCCGGTCGTCCCCGGAGCGCGGCCGTGCCGGGCGGGTCAGACCTCTGCGGCGGCCGTCCACCGTATCCGGGTCGCGCACAGGGCGACGAGGAGCGCGGCGGCGGCCACCGCGGCCATCCCCCACACCAGGCTGCCCGCGCCGGCGATGAAGCCGATGACCGGGGGCCCGGCCAGCAGGCCCGTGGTGCCCATGGCGGCGACCAGGGCCAAGGCGTCCGGGCCCTGCCGTGCCGCGGCCACATAGACGCAGGGGGTGACGGCGGCGATGCCGAGGCCGACGCAGGCGAAGCCGATCAGGGCCGGTACCACGCCGCCGGCCAGGAGCGCGAACGCCAGCCCGGCGCCGGCCAGGACGCTGCCGGTGCCGACGACACGGCCGTCGCCCCACCGGGCGCGCCAGCCGTCGGCGAACAGGCGGGCCAGCACCATCATGCCCGAGACGACCGCGATGCCCAGGGGCGCGACCTGCGGCGCGGCGTCGGCCACGTCCTTCATGTAGAGGGTCGACCAGTCGTTCATGGCGCCCTCGGCCACGGTGCCGAAGACCATCGCGCACCCCATCCACAGCGTCACCCGGGACGGCATGGTCATCCTGCGCCGGGTCTTCTCCTCCTGGGGCCGGTCCTCCGTCAGCAGTCCGGGGCGGGCGACTGCGGCCAGGGCGAGGATGACGACGGCGCCCGCACTGAAGTGCGCCGTCACGGACGGCGTCAGCGCGGTCATGCCGGAGGCGAGGAGGGCGGCACCCAGCGAGCCGGCGCTGAACACCGCGTGCAGCCTGGCCATGGCGGTGCGCCCGTGGCGGGCCTCCAGCGCGGCGCCCTGTGCGTTCATCGCGACGTTCAGACAGCCGACGCCCAGCCCGTCGAGGCACATCACCACGAGGGCGGCCGGGTAGTTCGGCGCGGCGGCCAGGGCGAGCGGGACGAGCCCCAGGAACACGGTCGACGCGACGGCGAGGTGCCGGGAGCCGAGGCGCCGCATCAGCACGGTGACGAGGGGGAACGAGACGGCCGCCCCGACACCGCAGGCCATCAGCAGCAGGCCCAGTTCGGCCTCGCTCAGCGCGAGTTCGGTCTTGATGGCGGGGAGCCGGGCGGCCCAGGTGGCGTACTGGAACCCCAGCGCGCAGAAGAGTGCCGCGATGGCGGGCAGTGACCGGCGGAAACCGTCGCTACCGGGCGACATGTGCATCAACCTACTTCGTCTTCCAGGGGTGATCCGGGCAGGGGGCCGGTGAGCGGGGCGGGTACCGCGGCGGACATGTAGACGGCACCGGTGCCGTAGCTGTCCGGGAGCGGTACGTCCCGGTGGGCCAGGTAGCCGTTCGCGGCCCAGAAGGTCTCGCTGCCTCCGACGGCGATGAGGGAGAGGTGCGCGTACCCCTTGGTCCGGGCGGTGGCGGTGAGGTGGCGCAGGAGGTGCCCGGCCAGTCCTCTGCCGCGCAGGTCCGGTGCGATGACGAGGTCGTGCAGATGCAGGTTGCGCGAGTGGAAGGCGGTGTCCTCCGCGCGGTCCAGGTCCGGGCCGTGGAAGGGCGGGTAGGGCAGGGCCAGCAGGTAGCCGGCGAGCCGCCGCCCGTGGTCGAGGACGAAGCAGGTGCTGGGTGACGCCTCGGCCCGCGACCGCAGCGCGGCCCGGTCCTCGGACAGTCCGAGGGGCGTGTACGTACGGGCCTCCAGCGCGGTGATGGCGTCCCAGTCGCCGTCGGCGATGCGGCGTACGCGGATGTCGTGGCTCATCTACTGCGGTCCTCCCGCGACGGCACCGGTGTCCGGTGCCCGGTAGGGCGGGCCGCCCCGTCCGGTGCGCTCGCCGTGCACCCAGGTGTACGGGAGCGGGCCGAAGCCGTTGAAGCCCACGGTGGTGTAGCTGGTGCTGTAGGCGCCGCAGGACAGGACCCAGACCGGGTCCCCGGAGGCGGCCCCGGCGGGCACGCGGACGAGGGCGCGGCCCTGGCCGTAGGCGTCGTCGCTGTCGCAGGTGGGGCCCGCGACGACGGCCGGGACGTGGTCCCCGTCGCCGTGGGTGGGGAAGTGCAGCGGGTACTGGAGCGCGTCGGTCTCGTACAGTCCGTTGAACTTGCCGCAGCTGAGGTACAGCCAGTGCTCGCGTGTGCCGCCGAGTTGCCGGCGGGTGGAGAGCCGGGCGACGTGGGCCCTGATGGCGCCGTGGTCGGCGACGAGGTGGCGTCCGGGTTCCATGAGGAAGTCCAGGGGGACGGCCGAGGTCCGCCGCAGGTGTCGCATGCCGTCCCGGATCACCGCGAAGATCTTGTCGAGGGGCGGGTCGAGGGGGCTGCCGTGGCGGTCGAGGCAGCCGAGGGCCGGGAGGCCGCCGCCGAGGTTGATGTGGTCGGGGTGGATGCCGCGCCTCGCGAGGGCGGTGACGACGTCGGCAAGGCGGTCGATCGCGTCGCTCCATGCCTCGGCCGTCATCTGCTGCGAGCCGACGTGCACCGAGAGGCCCGACGGTGTCAGGCCCGCGTCCCGCGCCGTCTCCAGCACGCGGACGGCGTCGGCGGGCGCGCACCCGAACTTGCGGCTCAGGCCCCACAGGGCGCCCGCACCGTCGGTGGCGACCCGGCAGAACACCCGCGCGCCGGGGGCGTGGGCCGCGACGGCCCGTACGTCCTCGGCGCTGTCGGTCGCGAAGTCCCGGATGCCGAGGAGGTGGGCCTCGGCGATGTGGTGGTCGGACTTGACGGTGTTGCCGTAGTGGATGCTGCGGGCGGGCGCGCCCGCGCGCAGGGCCTGGGCGATCTCGTGGGGGCTGGCCGCGTCGAAGCCCGCGCCCTGCCGGGCCAGGCAGGCGAGCACTTCGGGTACGGGGCACGCCTTCATGGCGAACCGTACGGAGACGCCGGGAAGTTCCCGCAGCAGTGACGCGTACCGCTCCTCGATCCCGCCGAGGTCGAGGACGAGCTGGTCCTCGGTGGCGGCGGCCAGGGCCGTGCGCAGTGGTGTGGTGAGGTACATGGTGGTTGCCCCGGGTCCGGCTACGGGTGGACGGGTGTGGTCCGGCTCGCCCGCATCAGCGGCTCCCACGCCTCGATGAGCCGCGCGAAGTCCTCCATGTCCTGGCGGGCCTCGTCGAGCAGTCTGCGGCGGCGTGGTGCGAGGGACGCGGCGAACGCGGCGTAGCGGCCTTGGAGGGTGCGGTAGGAGCGTTCGATGACGTCCAGCCGTTCGGTGTTCTCGTCGGTGTCGAGGCGGGTGCTCTCCCACACGAGGTCGGCGACGCGGGAGGCGCGTACCTGGTGCGTGGCGTCGAGGAGCGTGCCGCCTGCGCGGGCCATGCCGTCGTAGACGTCGTTCAGGTAGAGCATCGACAGGAAGAACTTGGTGAACCGCAGGTGGTAGGCCATGAAGCCGGCGTCGGTGCGCCGCTCGCCGGTGTAGAAGTTCACGATGTTGCGGTTGTGGAGGACGCCTGGCAGGGCGGCGTCCTGGACCAGGTGCATGAGGAAGTAGTCGCTGCCGATGGTGTCGGTCGCGGGCGGCAGCGGTACGCGCTCATGGACCTGGTGGAAGCTGATGTTGCACATGTCGACGCGCATGGGGTCGACGAGGGTCAGCAGCGAGCGGTCGCCGGTGAACGGTGCGGTGCCCGCGCCCTTGAAGGACTCCTCGACCAGTTCCCGCTTCTTCTCGGGCGGCCAGGCGGCGGGGGCCCACAGGCTGACGACGTCGTGGTGGACGCCGGGGTCGAGCCGCTGGATCTCGCCGATGTCGACGGACAGTTCGCCGATGAAGGAGCTGCCCACCATGACGACCGGCTTGCCGGCGTGGGACGCGTCGAGGTCGGTCTCGCCGACCCCGCCCGCCGCGTCGGCGGCGCGCTTGCCGAGCGAGGTGAGTTCGTGGTGGATCGGGTAGACGGGCTCGCCGTCCAGGACCTGGTAGCGGCTGTCGGAGTCCCTGCGGTGGACGGAGGCGCAGCCGAGGGCGCGGGCGAGGAGGAAGGCACGGTTGGTGCAGGCGCCGTAGGAGAGGGCGTCGGGGAGCATGAGGTCGAGCGTCAGCTCCGGTTTGACGACTCCGGCGCGGGCGATCACCCGGCTCAGGAAGCCGCGCTGCGCGGTTTCGTCGAGATGGTGCACGCGTACCCGCGGCACCGGGGAGATCCGCCGCAGGGCCTCGGCGTGTTCCGCGAAGGACCGGGGGCCGGAGGAATCCAGGATCAGTACGTGCACCTCGACGTCGAAATTCCGTGCGGCATACGCGGCTTCGTCGTGGAGGGCGTGGACCATGGGGGTGCACGCGCGGTTGGTGGGCAGGGTCAGGCAGATGGAGCGCATCGCGGTTCTCCCGTTCACCGTTCGGTGTCGTTCCCGTTCCAGGACGTGAGCCCCAGCAGCTTTTCTCCCAAGGCGTTCAGCGTGGCCGTGCCGTAGCGCAGGGATTCGTGCCGGACGGCGTCGCCGAGCAAGGTCGCGTTCCAGTCCGGTGTGCTCAGCCGGCGCCAGGATTCGACGCGGGAATTCCGCAGTTCCCGATGGGATTCCAGGGCGGGCATCATCGACAGGTACTGGACGGCGCGGACACCGTTCTCCGAGGTGTTGGGCGCCACGCCGTGTGCCAGCATGCCGTTCCAGATCAGCAGGTCACCCGCCTGCAATTCGGGCCGGACGACGGGGAATTCGGCGCGGTCGGCGCGGGGCCTGACGGGGTCGCGGTCGGCCGGCTGATCGAGCTTCCAGCGGTCGAAGTGGTGGAAGAGTTCGGGCGAGCACTGGAATCCGCCCTGCTCGGCGCTGGTGTCGTTGAGGGCGATGATGCCCTGGACCCGCTGCGGCAGCACGCTGAGTGTGGAGTCGACGTCCCAGTGGAGGGTGATGTCGAAACCGCGTTCCGTCGGCGCGATGAGCGCGCGGTCGCGGTTCTTGACGTTGGGCGGATTCAGGTTGAGGCGGTCCAGGGTCACCCACAGTTCTTCGCAGTCCCAGACGTCGGCGAACGCGTCGTACACCCGCTGGTTCTGCCGGCTGTCCCAGATCAGCTGGTGGTGGTACGCCTCGACGAATCCGTAGACGTACAGATCGCGGTCCAGGTCCGAGCGGAAGGTGCGCTCGGGGTACCAGGTTTCCGGGCGGTCGGGGTCGAGTCCCTGGAATTCCCAGGCGAAATCGAGGAGGCGCTGCGCCGAGGCGGCGGGAATCGCCTCCTTGACCACGACATATCCGTAGGTCTGCCAGAAGGTGAAGTCCTCTTCGGACAGTACGCGCAGGGGACGCGATTTCCGGATGTCCTTCAGCGGTGTCCGTGCCAGATAGGACTCGCCGTCCGCGCTGAAATAGGGGACGTCCGATGCGGCTCGGTACAGATATCCGTCGGGGGTGGGCATGGGGTGACTCCAGAACGTGGACGTACTGCGGGTGGAGAAGGGCCGGCCGCTCCCCCGTGGCTCCCGGGCGGGAGGCGGGGACGGTGTCCACCGGTGCGTCGGCACGACCGGTTCGTCGTGCGACGCGAGGGGGCCGGGCGTCCGGAGCGGGGGTTCGGGCATGCGCCCTGACCTGCCCGTCCGGGAGGGAGGCAGTGCGGGGGTACGTCATCGCGGTACGGCGCGACGACGCGGTGTCGGAGAACGGGGGTGGCGGGGGGTGGCCGTGCCGCGTGGGTCCGGGGCGTACGCCTGGGGGTGTCACGCTCCGGGCCGCGGGCCCTTGGCGGGGATGGCGACGTCACGGCATCCGTGACGGGGCGGCACAACAGGGGTGCGGCGGGGCGTCGTTGCCCACGCCGGGCGGTGGTCGGTTTCCGTGGATCTCTGTGGCGGCGGAGCCGGTCCTACCTCCTTGTACTCGACGCCCATCACAGGTCGTGGAAACCCAGGTGGACTTGCGGTGCCGCTCGGCAGGCTCACTCGTCCGGCAAGGAACCACGCCGGGTTTTCGACCTTGCCGAACACGCTTTCCCCAAGATGGACTAGACCAACTTTCGGTGTCAACCTTCCGCTTGGAGATCCGGGGAGGCGCGGGGCGCGAGGGCACCTGCGGTGACCGAAAAGGTACGGAGGGAAGGGAAGCTGCCGGTGTTCGGCGGGGCAGTCTTCGCGGAGGGCCACTGCGGGGGGGGTACGGCGCGGCAGGGGCTTCGGCGGCTGGACGGTGTGGTGAAGTCAGCCTGTTTGCAGGGGCGTTCCACGTGCTCAGGGAGTAACTCCGCCGGATGCGCACGTCGACCGCGCGGTCAGGACGGAACCGGCGGCGGCGCCGAAGGCATGACCGAGCCGGAGGGAGTGGCTCGACCGGCGGGAAGACACGCCCCGCACTTCCCCGCCAGAAGACGCACGAAGGGGGCGGCCCGCCCTCGGACCGCCCCCTCCCGTCACGCGGCGCCCGTGAGGACCTCCGCCGCGGCGATTCCCGAGACGCGGGTGGCGCCGTGTGTGGCCAGGTGGACGGCGCCGGGGCGGTCGCCCACGGGAACGCCCATCTCGACCACGAGGGCGTCGGGGCGGTGGCGCACCAGGCTGGCGAGTGCCTGCGCCATCCAGCGGTGCCGGGCCGCGTCACGGACGACGACGACCAGTTCCCGGCCGGCCGCGGGGGCGAGCGCCGAACGCTCCAATGTGTCGTCCGACCCGGCAAGTTGGGACTCGTCGATGCGGACGGAGGTGGTTCCGGGGCGGAGGGCGCACAGCGGGTCGGCGACGCCCCAGGGGGTGCGGGCGTCGACGGCGAGGCTCATCGTCGGGGCCAGTTCGACGACGTGCGGGGCGCCCGTCAGGGGCAGGTCGGTGCGGGCGCCGGGCTGCTTGTGGACGCGTACGGCGCGGCGGGCCGCCACCAGGCCGATGTCGGCGGTGTCGGCCGCGGGCTCCGCGCGCCGGGCGAGTTCCGCGGACCAGCCGGCGAACTCCCGTACGCGGGAGGCGGCGTCGGCGAGGCGTTCCTCGGGGAGGGTGCCGTCGAGGACGGCGCGTTCCAGGGCGGTGGCGAGTCCGGCGGTCGTGGACTCCTCGGCGCTCTCGCCGCCGACGCACACGGCGTCCGCGCCGGCGGCGACCGCCCGGACGGTGGCACCGGTGATGCCGTAGCGGTCGGAGACGGCGCCCATCTCGATGCCGTCGGTGACGACGAGGCCGGTGAAGCCGAGTTCGCGGCGGAGCAGGTCGTGGATGATGCGGGGGCTGAGCGTGGCGGGCAGTTCGGCGTCGTGGGCGGGGACGAGCATATGGGCGGTCATGACGGTGCGGACACCGGCCTCCATCGCCGCGGTGAACGGCGGCAGGGCGACCTTGGCGATGGTGTCGGCGTCGGCGGTGAACCGCGGCAGGTCGTGGTGGGAGTCGACGGTGGTGTCGCCGTGGCCGGGGAAGTGCTTGGCGCAGGCGGCGACGCCCGCGGACTGGAGGCCGCGGATCCAGGCGGCGGTGTGGCGGGCGACGAGGTCGGTGCCGGCGCCGAAGGAGCGCACGCCGATGACGGGGTTCATCGGGGCGGAGTTGACGTCGGCGCTGGGCGCGTAGTCCAGCGAGACGCCGATGGCGCGCAGCCGGCGGCCGATGTCGCGGGCCACCCGTTCGGTGAGGTCGGTGTCGTCGATGGCCCCCAGGGCGAGGTTGCCGGGCCAGGAGGCGCCGGTGTGCACTTCGAGGCGGGTGACGTCGCCGGCTTCTTCGTCGATGGCGACGATCAGTTCGGGGTTCTCGGCGCGCAGGGACGCGGTGAGCGCGGCGACCTGTTCGGGGCTCTCGATGTTGCGGCCGAAGAGGACGACGGAGGCGAGGCCGTCGGCGATCCTGCGGCGGACCCAGTCCGGTGCGGTGGTGCCCACGAACCCCGGTTGGAGTACGGAGTTGGCCAGCCGTGCGAGTTCCGGGCTGCTGCTTGCCATGAGGGACCTCCGAGGGGGCGAACGGACGGGTGCGGGGCCGGCCGGCCCGGTCGGCCGCGGCGGCGTTGGTGCAGTCCAGGCGGATATTGGCCTGTACCAATCCGGGATGTCAAGGCATGAGGAAATGGTGATTTGGTGCAAAATGGCAGGTGGGGACGGGATTTGGCGCGGCCCCTCGCCGCTCCCGTACGGCCGGTTCCGGGGCCCGTCTCACTGGGTCGGGAGGCGCACCGAGTAGAGGGAGGGCGTGTCCAGCCGGCGGGAGACGAGCATCGCCCCGGTGACCGCGAGGAGCAGCGGGACCATCAGCGCGTCGGCGGTACGGGTCAGCTCCAGCGTCAGCACCACCGCGGCCACGGGTGCCTGCATGGCGGCGGCGAGCACGGCCGCGGCCCCGATGACCGCGAAGCCCGCGGGCGCGCCCGGCCACAGCAGTGACCAGCCCTGCCCGGCGAGCGCCCCCAGCAGCGCGCCGGTCGCCACGGTCGGGGTGAACAGCCCGCCGCTGGCGCCGCTGCCCAGGCTCCCGGCGGTGGCCGCGGGCTTGAGGAGGAGCAGGGCCGCCAGCGCGGGCGCGGCGAGCTGCGCCCCGAGTGTGAGCTGCACGATGTCCTTGCCGTTTCCCAGCAGTTGCGGGTACGGGACGGCGAGGGCGCCGACCACGGTGAACACCAGCAGCGGTACGACCGGTCGTGCCCGGCCCGAGGGGCGGTGGGTGTGGGCGATCCGGATCATCCGCACCCAGCCGACCGCGACCAGTCCGGCGACGGGTCCGATCGCCACGGCGAAGACGGTCAGCGAGGGCGTCAGCGCCACGGCGGGCATGTGGTACGTGGGCCCGGTGGGGAGTGCGGTCCAGGAGACGGCGGTGGCGACGCAGGAGGTGGCGAGGGCGGGCAGCGCCAGCCGCAGCGACAGGCTGCCCAGCATCACCTCCAGCGTCAGCAGTGCCCCGCCCAGGGGCACGTTGTAGACGCAGGCCATCCCGGCTCCGGCGCCGCAGGCGGCGAGCAGCCTGCGGTGCGCGGCGCCCAGGCCGGCGCCGTCGGCCAGCCGGCCGGCGAGTGCCGCGCCCGCGAGCCGGGGCGCCGCCTCCCGTCCGAGCGAGGCGCCCATGCCCACGATCACCACGGACAGTACGGCGGTGCCCAGGCTCCGCCGCAGCGGCAGCCGTCCCTCGTCCCGCCACAGTGCCGCGCTCACCTCGGAGCCGCCGGGGCCGGTCCACCACCGCAGGAACCACCAGCCGGCACCGGCCACGGCGCCCGCGGCGGCCAGGGCCGTCACCCGGTGGGCGGCCCCCGTGTGCTCGACCCCGGCGAGGAAGCTTCCCGAGCCGTAGGAGTAGGTGGCATGGGCGACGGCCTCCAGCAGCAGCATCAGGGCGGTGCCCGCGAGGCCGGCCAAGACGCCGGTGGCGACGATCAGCGCCCAGAACCGTGTGGTCAGCGCGGGGGCGTCGGCGGGTGCGACGAGGTTCGGCTGCTCCACCGGTCCGCGCGGGGCGGTCCGCCCCGTACTGCCCTTCCGCTGTCCGTCGCCCACCGCACGCCTCCGCTCGGTCCACGGGTCATCGTTCCCCCGGCCGGACCGTGCGGGCCGGAGCCCGCCCCGCGTGTCGCTCCCTATGCCCCGGTACGTCAACCGTGTGGAACGTCCGTCGCCCGTACCGCCGCAGGTCCACGCCTTCCCGGCGCCCGGCGGCGCGCCCGCGGTACAAGGGGTGGCGGGGTGAGGGCACGGCGATGAACCGGGACACGCGATGGGTGCGGGACGCGTCGGTGGCCGTGGCGGACCTGTTGGTCACCGCCGTGTCGGCGACGGGCGCGGTGCTGCTGCACGCGCGCTGGCTCGCGGGGGCAACGGGTCTGTGGGCGGTGCTGACGGTGCGCCAGGGGTGGCTGGCGGTACGGGAGTGCCGGCGGGTGGGGTCGGTGGCGGACGAGCGGTGAGCGGTCCGGCCGCGCGCCTCGTGTGCCCTTCCGGTCGTTTCCGTGCGCTCGGTGGCGGTGCGTACGGTCGCGCGCTCTGCCCCTTCGCCTCTTCAGCGGGGCGCGCGGATACGGAACGGTGGTGTCCGGCCGTACCACGAGCCGGGTACAGGACGTTCGCGTGCGCTGCGCGCCGGCGTGGACGGGGGGCGAACCGAAATCCGTGCGCCGTGGAGCGCGCAACACCGGCGCGCGGCATGTTGACGCGCCACTTATCGGACGTTGAACGCCCCCGTGCACCCTGTTTTCTCGTCGGCACGACAGAAAGACAGGAGCACCAGTGCTCGCAGAACGCCTCTCGGTGACCGTTCATGCCTCCGATCCCCTGAGCCGGGCCGGGGTGATCAACCATCTTCAGCACGAGCCGGCCCTCGATGTCCGCCAGAGCCGGTTTCCCGGCGCGGAGGCCCCGCAGGCCCCGTCCTCAGGACCGTTCGCAGCGGTGGCCGTGCTGATCGTCGACCGGCTCGACGATCTCGCCACCGCGGAGCTGCGCCGGCTGACGCGCGGCGAGCGGCGGGTGGTGCTGATCGCCCGCGAACTGCGCGAACCGGAACTGATGAATGTGGTGGAGTGCGGGATACGGGCCATCCTCTGGCACCACCAGGCGACCCCCCAGCGCCTGGTCCAGGCGGTGCGCAGCGCCGCGCGCGACGAGGGCGAGCTGCTGCCGGACCTGACCGGCCGGCTGCTGGCGCAGGTCGGCAGGTTGCGGCGCTCGGTGGTGAAGGCGCCCGACGGCGCGGTGGTGCCGACGCTCGGCATGGCGCCGCGTGAGGTCGATGTGCTGCGGCTGGTCGCCGACGGGATGGGGACCCGGCAGATCTCGGAGCGGCTGTCGTACTCCGAGCGGACGGTCAAGAACGTGCTGCACTCGCTGATGACACGGTTGCAGTTGAACAACCGCGCGCACGCCGTCGCGTACGCGCTGCGGGAGGGCTACATCTCATGACGCACGCCGGTACGCGGGACACGGGAGGCCGGTGTGATTGACGAGGTCGACGAGGCCGTGCGGCGGCTGCTGCGCGGCGGGGCCCTGCCGGACGGGCTGGGAGAGGTCGCGTTCGAGGCCCCGACCCGTGAGTGGGCGGCGCGCCGCACCACCCCCACCCTCAACGCCTATCTCTACGACATCCGCGAGGAGGTGGCGCGCCGGGAGCGCGGCACGTTCGTGGAGCGGGACGCGGAGGGGGTGGCGGTGCGCAGACGGCGGCCGCCGCGCTGGTTCCGGCTGTCGTACCTGATCACGGCGTGGACGAACCGGCCGCAGGACGAGCACCGGTTGCTCTCGGGCGCGCTGGCGTGTCTGCTGCCGCACGACGTGCTGCCGGCCGCCGCGCTCCCCGAGGTGCTCTCCACGCTGCGGGCGTCGCTTCCGGTGTCCGTCGCGGTGCCGCCCGCGGAGTCGCGCTCGCTGGCGGACATCTGGTCGGCGCTGGGCGGAGAACTCAAGCCGTCCCTGGACCTGGTGATCACGGTGCCGTTCCCGGTGACCCCGTCGTTCCCCGTCGCCCCGCCCGTCACCCACGGCACGGTCGTCGTCCGCGACCGCCACGCGGAGGCGGACGACGTACGGCCCCGCATGCTGCGCACC
This sequence comes from Candidatus Streptomyces philanthi, assembly GCF_059553635.1. NCBI lineage: Bacteria > Bacillati > Actinomycetota > Actinomycetes > Kitasatosporales > Streptomycetaceae > Streptomyces > Candidatus Streptomyces philanthi. Next base: position 684 of record NZ_JCANQV010000013.1, on the reverse strand, counting down.
GGTCCCGGCGGCGGGACGGACGGATGAGCGGCCGGCACGACGACGCGGCGGAGGACCTGCTGGTCCGGCTGGCCGGGCTGCGCAAGCGGGTGGCCGATCTGGTCGAGGTGCGCAGCGCCGACGACCCGACGGCCGGGGACCCGCTGCGCGGGCTGTATGTGACACCGGAGCGGGCCCGGGAACTGGCGGCCGGTGCCACCGGCGGCGGGTACCGGGCGGGGCCGCCGGACGGCACCGGCCCGGACGGCCCCGGGGGCGGCCGTTTCGCCCCGCTGGTCAGGGAGTTCGGCCTGTCGGACCTTGACGCGCACCTTCTGCTGTGCGCCCTGGCCCCCGATGTGGACCGGGGCTTCGAGCCGTTGTACGGCTATCTCAACGACGACGTCGGCCGGCGCCGCGCCACGGTCGGCCTCGCCCTGGACCTGGCGGGCACCGGCCCGTACGAGGCGGCGGCGCGGGCCCGGTTCCATCCGTCCGCCCCGCTGCGGGCCGGCGCGCTGGTGGCTGTCGCGGAGGAGGACCGCCCGCTGCCGGGGCGGGCCCTGCACGTTCCGGAGCGGGTGATCGCCCACCTCCTGGGGGACGACGCGCCGGACCCGGAGCTGGCCGCCCACGAGGTGGAGGTACTGCCGCCCGGCCGGGCGGAACCGGCGGGGGGTTTCGCGGCGCGGCTGGGGGCGTTCC